>QHBL01000235.1 GCA_003244125.1 Chthoniobacterales bacterium | reverse complement strand
AAGCCGAGACATCTCTAATTACTGACCGAAGTCCGGCCGACCGCAGATGGTTACAGATTCCTCGACTGCGCTTAGAATGACAAGGAACTACATTGGCTCCGCCACTTTGAAGCCGAGTAAGTCGACTTCGGGCCAAAGATGCGTGCAGTCACACTTCTGGTGTGCATTGATACGCCGGTTACTCGAAACTGCTGACGAACGAGCAGCGTGAGCGGCTGATAGCAGGCGCTACTTTTCTTTCGGCGCGAGCGAGGCGACGAGTTTCTCGAAGCGCGGATCACCCCGGAGCGGGTCCCAGTCCGGGTTGAGCTTTAGGTCACCATAATCAGTATCGCATGGTTGTTTCGCGCACGCGCTCAGTTGTTGGATAGCCAAGTCCTTTTCACCAACCGCGGCATAGATTTTCGCCAGATGCAAAAGAACTTCGAAGCCCCAGGTTGGCTCCTTTGATATTGGCCAGACGTCGCAGGCGTGCCGGCCGGCTGCGATGGCTTGTTCCTTTTCGCCGAGGCCTGCCCTCGCTCGGCCGAGTATGCTCCAGCTCAATCCATCATCGGGCACTTCGCGCAAATGCTTTTCGAAAATGGCGGACGCGGCGGCAAAGGCTTGACGTGCGACGTCCGGACGATTGAATAGGCGCGCTGTACGGCCCAGGTACCATTCCTTCGGCCGAACTGATCCAAGATAGTGGCTACCTCCTTCCGGGGGCATTGCCGCGAGGGCGCGATCTGCGGCAGTAGCATCGCGTTCTAGAATCGCGCAATACCAGAATTGGACGGCGAATCGAGACACCGCGCCAGGATCTTTGGCAGCAAGAGCATTGAGCTCGGCACGAAGCGGTCGAATATCCGCCCACTCGCTGGTCGATGTATTTGCGAGATAAAGACGGAAGTCATTGGCCTGTGGCGTTACAGCCAGTGCGCGGCGATAAAGCTCAGTGGCCTTGGCGTAGCGACGCATCGCCGCGTAGGTGCCGGCAGCGTTGTCGAGAAAGGCTAGGTTACGTGGATCTAATTCAATAGCGCGCTCGAAATTTCCCAACCCTTCCGCGAACCGGCCCTGCCGCCGATCCATTATCGCGGCTTCAAAGTAAAGCGCCGGGTCGTTAGGCAATGCGCGCCGGGCTAACTCCAGCTCGGCACGCGCTCGATCATAGTCGCGCAAAGCGCGAGACAAGTAATGCGCCCGGACCAGATGCACTTCACCTGCATCGGGCTGGATTTGGGCAGCTTTGTCAATTGCTGCAATCGCTGCCTGAACGCGCCCCGCGTTGTGCTCGGCACCGTCGTATAGCCACAGATGGAATCGGGCAAGTGCGCAGTAGGCGCGAAGAAAGCGCGGGTCGCGCGCGACAGCCTGTTCGAGCAATCTGATTCCCTTGCGCATACTATCGTCGTCATAGGGCGACTCGAGTAAGAGCGCTTGCAGGTAAAGTTTATGGGCAATCAAATCGGTGGTGGGCGGTTCAGCGATGGCGGCTTTTTCGCGCTGTGAGATCCTGGATTGGAGTTGCTCGGCAATCGCTTTGGCAATTTCACTCTGGATCGCGAAGACGTCGGCGACATCGCGATCGTAGGTTTGGGCCCAAAGATGAGAATCGGTGCGGGTGTCGATGAGCTGGGCGTTGATGCGCACCCTGTGAGCGATGCGTTGGACGCTACCTTCTAAAAGATGAGCGACACCCAGCTCTTCTCCGATCCGGCGTGAGTTGCCCGGTTGGCCGGGCAAATAGGAACTGGTCGAAGTGCGACTAACAACTTTAAGATCGGCGATCCTGGCGAGGTCGGTCAGGATTTCATCCTGGATGCCGACGGCGAAATAAGAGTCGTCCTGATCTTTGGTCAGGTTTGCGAATGGCAAGACCGCGATGCTTTTCTGCGCCACTGGGATTTCTGTTCGACGCCAGTGAAGAACGAGCAGTGTCACCACGCTTATCAATCCCACGAGCGCCAGAGCAACAGGCATTCGCAACCGGCGCATTCCAGATGGAATTACGCCCAGACCTTTCGACCCAGCGCCGAGGTCTATCCCATGCCGGCAGTCCTTGAGCGCCTTCCTCAGTTCCGACGCATTTTGGTAGCGATCCGCCGGCCCCTTGCGCAGCGTTTTTTTGATAATTTCCTGGAGCTCAACTGGAGTTTGGGAGTCGCTAAGCGGCGGCGGCTCCGTCGCCAGGATGGAAGTCATCACTTCTTTGGAAGTATCACCGCCGAACGGCGCGTGCCCTGCGATCATCTCGTAAAGCACCACGCCAAGACTCCAGATATCAGTTCGCTGATCAACTGCTCCGCCGCCGGTCTGTTCCGGCGACATATAACGAGCGGTCCCGAGAATTGAGCCGAAATGAGTTTCAACAAGTAAGACCGCGTCCTCCTGCAAGATCGTGCCTGGCAATTCCTGTTCAGCCAGTTTGGCAATCCCGAAGTCGAGGACCTTTACGTAGCCATCTGGCCGCAGCATGATGTTCTCCGGCTTGATATCGCGATGAACAATTCCCGCGTCATGCGCAGCGCTCAGTGCAGTGGCCACCTGGATTGCGACCTCAAGAGCTTCCTCGACTTCCATCGTATCGCGCTCGAGACGTTGGCGAAGGGTTTCGCCGTCGATCAGCTCACTCGCAATAAAATGAGTCGAGCTATCCTCGCCAATTTCATAAATCGTTAGGATATTTGGGTGGTTGAGCCCGGCGACGGCGCGCGCTTCCTGTTCAAACCGTTTCAGGCGCTCGGCGTCGCCCGTAAAACGCGGCGGCAGAAGTTTCAGCGCTGCCTTACGCCGGGCGGTAAGGTCGCTCGCCAGATAAACCTCACCCATCCCGCCGGCGCCGATTTTTTCAGATAGTTCGTAGTGGCTGATCCTCTGACCAACCAGCGAATCGGGCTGCGCATAAAGTATCTTCGTCGCCAAATCGACGGCCGGTATCTCCATGAAAACGCCTGCTCGTGAATGCGAAGCAACAAGCATTTCGACTTTGGAACGCAAGGCCGCATCTCCCTGGCAGGTCTTATCGAGGAAGGAGTCAACCTGGTTTGGTTCCTGAGCGAGCGCGGAATGAAAGATTTCCTCGATCGTTTGTAACCGCGCCGGCGTCATATCCGCCCCGGTTCGTCAGGGCGTCTGAGAGCCTAACGAATTTAGGCCGCGCTGTGCAATTCCGTAAATAACCAAGCCCTGGCAAACTCCCAGTCGCGCCTCGTCGTCACCGCGGAAACCTTCAGCACAAGGGCGATCTCGTCATAGTTGAGCCCCCCAAAGTATTTTAGCTCGACCACTTCCGCCTTCCTGGAGTCGAGGGTGGATAATCTTTCCAGGGCCTCGTGGAGATCTACAATCTCCTTCGAGTGGTTCGGCGAAACGAGCGCGACTTCGTCCAACGTCACCTTTTGGGCACCGCCACCGCGCTTTTGCGATAGGTGAGCTTTGGCATAGTTAACGAGAATCTGGCGCATGGCCCGCGCAGCGACCGCGAGAAAGTGGGCGCGGTTCTGCCAATTTGCGTTGGTCTGGTCAGCCAGGCGCAGGTAAGCTTCGTTGACCAACGCCGTCGTTTGCAAGGTGTGATCTGGCCGCTGGCCGTTCATGTAGCGATGAGCCAGGCGGCGGAGATCTTCGTATACCAGCGGAGTGAGTTCCGAGAGGGCGACACTGCTCCCGTGAGTGCAATGGCCGAGGAGTTGAGTCACTCTTTTGGGTGAAGCGTGCGAGGTGTACATAACGATCGCGTAAGATTGTTATACCTCAAAAGATTTCCCGCCGTCAAAACTTGCCCGCGAAAATTCTTGCTTCGGATGATCAGTTTCCGCAGCCGTTCTTGTTTATGGGTTTGAAAGACAAATCATGAGACGCACAAAAACACATAAAAGCCCCATCGGAATTATCCTCGCCTTCTCGTTCGCGCTCATCAGCGGAGCGAGCGTGCTCGGCGGTCAGACAAACACACAACAATGCACCACCCTGGCTTCGGGGTTGCGGAACCCGCTCGGGACGGCCCTGACCAATCAGGGTAACCTGCTGGTTTCCGAAACCGGCACCACCGCGCCGCACTCGGGTCGCATTTCCATTGTCGCGCCAAACGGCGCCCGGCGCACACTCCTCGGAGGCTTACCCTCTGGAATTAACGACGTGGGCGATCCGTCCGGCCCGGTCGGCATCGCGATGCGTGGGCGTACCTTGTACATCGCTATCGGAGCGGGCGATGTTGGGATCGGCGGACCCTTTCCCGGAGCGACGTTAGTAAATCCGAACGGACCCTCCTCACCGCTCTTCAGCTCGGTCCTTGCCATTCACTTCAGTGCCGCGGCCGAGAACACTACGACCGGATTTACCCTTACGTTTGCTAACGAGCAAGCGCTGGCGAACGGCTGCGAGTCGGTAACGCTATCCGACAGCTCAAACAACACTATCGTAATCCGGCTAGTCGTTGATTTCCCAAATTTCATCCGTGCTCCGCTGCCCACGCTTCCGGACAACATTCAGCTGTCCAATCCGTTTGGTCTGGCGCTCGCCGATGACTCACTTTATGTCACTGATGGCGGCCGAAACCTGACCTGGGAAGTTGATCTTGCGACAAGGTCTTTCACGCCGCTGGTGACATTCCCGAATATTGCGAACCCGCTCTTCCCGAACCTTGGCGGGCCCTTCATCCAGGCGGTCCCCACTGGTATTGCCCTCTTTTCAAAACCGGCTATTTGTGGCCCTCTTCCGAGGCGCGCCCTTCCTCACCGGCGTTTCCAGCGTCAATCAGGTTGACCCGACGACGGGAAGCAATAGCCGATTCATCACCGGGCTGACCGACGCCATCGGCATTCTTCCTTTAAAAGAGGAGGGCAAAACAAGTTATCTGGTGCTCCAGTTTTCCTCAGCGGGTCCATTCTTCCAAGGGCCAGGATTGGTCTTGCGCTTTGATGACCCGGCTGGCCCGGCGACCGTAGTCGCTGATTGCCTGTCGCATCCCACGTCGATGACGCTCGACAAGAGGACCGGCACTCTCTACGTCAGCGAAAACGGTGGCCGCATCGTCACGATTCCCTTTGCTGATTGATCGTCAGGGTGCCGGCAAGGCATCCGGTTTCTGCTTTACCAAACTTCCACCTACTATAAGGGAACGGTTCCAATTGTAGTTCGAGAACTCCTTTCCGGGGTTCCTTCACTCCGCGAAACGCTCGGCTGCGGCGCGCGCCGCTTTCGAAGGCAAGGAAGTGGCGTCCATTGTCTAAAGCTACATCCTCTCCGGCACGCCAATCCCAAGGAGCATCAGTCCGCGCTGGAGAACGCGTCCGGTTAGATCACACAGAGCGAGGCGTGAAGAACGTGTCGGCTCCTCCACCTTCAGAACCGGACACGCTTCGTAGAAGGCGTGGAAATTGTTGGCTAATTCGAAAAGGTAATTCGCCAGGATATTGGGCCGGAAATCATTCAGCACTTGCGGCACGACTTCGGCGAATTGGCACAGTTTCTTCGCCAGCTGGAGCTCAGCAGGTTGGTCGAGTTTGGTTTCAGCCGGCGGCGAAAATGACGCGCCCAGTTTCCGGAAGATCGAGCGGATGCGCACGTACGCATTCTGTAAATACGGCGCGGTATTCCCGTGCAGCGATAGCATCCTATCCCACGAGAAAATGTAATCGGTCATCCGGTACTGCGAGAGATCTGCGTACTTGATCGCGCCGATACCGATAAACCTGGCGATCTCGTTTCCTTCCGATTCGTCCAACTCCGGATTTTTCTCGGCGATTACTTTGCCGGCGCGATTGATCGCGTCGTCGAGCACATCGCGCAGCGGCACGTTTTCGCCGGAGCGCGTTTTCATGAGCTTGCGGTCCTCGCCCAGAATGCTGCCGAAAGTGATGTGCCGGAAATCGGCCTCGAAACCTTCGCGCCGCGCAATGGCGAAGATTTGTTTGAAATGCAGTGTTTGCGGCGCGCCGACCACGTACCAAAGCGTGTCGCGTCGCAGATCATTCACGCGGTAATCAACCGTCGCGACATCACTCGTGGCATAATTGAATCCGCCATCGCGTTTGCGAATGATGCACGGCTTATCCGCCAGCTCAGGTATATCGCGGAAGAAAACGCAGACCGCGCCTTCACTCACTTCGGCGATGCCGCTCGCCAGCAGTCGCTCGACCACGCCCGGCAGGCGATCGTTGTAAAAACTCTCTCCGCGGACGATGTCGTGCCGGATATCGAGCAGCGCATAAGTGCGATCGAACTCCTGCATCGAAAGATCGACGCATTGTTTCCAGATCGCGAAATTCTCCGGATCGCCGGTCTGAAGTTTGACCAGCTCAGCCCGCACCGTCTCGCGCACGTCTTCGTCCTGATTCGCGCGTTCGTTCGTCTCCTTGTAAATGCGCACCAGCTCCGCGATGGGATCGCGCTCGAGCGCATCGCGATCGAGCAAATGCTTCCAGCCGTAAATGACCATCCCGAACTGCGTGCCCCAATCGCCGAGATGATTATCGCGAATGACGTCGTGGCCGAGGAACTCCGCGATGCGCGCGAGTGCGTCGCCGAGAAAAGTGCTGCGGATATGGCCGACGTGCATCGGCTTGGCCACATTGGGCGAGCCGAAATCGATGACGATGTGCTTGGCTGGTGTTTGTTTGTGAACCCCGAGCCGTTGATCGCTCAGTAACTCGGCAACTTGTTTCTCCACTGCCTCGCGCTTGAGCGTGAAGTTAATAAATCCTGGACCAGCAATGCTAGGAACCGTCGTTAATTCGCCAGCATCGAAATGGCCGATGATCGTTTCAGCAACCTTCCGCGGATTTTCCCCGCGCTGTTTTCCCAGCACCAGCGCCGCGTTGGTTTGATAATCGCCGAAGCGCGGATCAGTCGCCGGCGTGACGTCGGCCGCCTGCGGCAGACCAGCGGCGTTCAGCGCATCGGACAGCTTGACTGTGAGCAGCGACTGGAACGTTTGCATTTCAAAAAACGCGACTGTAGCCGCTTCGCTGCGCGAAGCGAGATGTTGCGTGCCGCTACAGACAACAGATCACGGAGCCTCTTCTCGCGTCGCAAACAGCGCGGCGGCTACAGGGTGCCGGCTACAGCTACGCTGGTGCGCGCTCGCGAAAAATCTTGATGATCGCATCGGCCGAATCAGCGCTCGCCAGCTGATCGCGCACGCTGCGGTCGTTCAAAAATTTCGCGATGGAAGCGAGCGTGCGAAGATGTGTTTGAAATTGGTTCTTCGGCACCACGAAGAGCACCACGAATTTCACCGGCGCATTATCGAGCGCGTCGAACTCGATGCCTTTGCTCGACCGGCCAAATGCGGCGACGACCTTGTCCAGCCGGTCCGATGAACAATGCGGGATCGCAATTCCAAAACCGATGCCAGTGCTCATCGTTTCCTCGCGCTGCTTGAGTGCGGCGAGAATGCCGTCGCGATCTTCGGGTTTGATCTGCCCGCGCGCCACGAGCAAATCCATCAGCTCGACGATGGCGTCCCAGCGCTGCGTCGCCTTCATCTCGGGAATGATTTGGTCTGGGGAAAGAAGCTCAGCCAGGGCCATGCGGACTCCGATGGAGCGGGAAGCTTAGCGGGAGCGATTGCGATGACAAGAGCGATTTGGCCGGGCTAGCGGAGGGATGCGCCCTCTAGCCGTCGCCCTGTGGGCGACGCGAGCAAGGACGCCGCCAACACGCGACCTGCTGCAATCCCGTCGCCCCGCGCTTGCACAGCGAAGCGGCTAACGCGCCGTCTCAAACTCTTCCATCAAATATCGATCGGTCATTCCCGCCACATAATCGCAGACTGCGCGCGGCAATCCTTCCGTCTCGATCCGCCGCACCGCGCCTTCGCCTAGCCGCTCCGGCTTCCCCAAGTAAGCCTCGAACACTTCGCGCAGCATCTCACACGCGCGTCGGTTCACCTCCGCCACGCGCGGATGATAATAGACATTCGCGTAGAGAAACTTCCGCAGCTCGCCGTTCGCGTCGGCCAGGTCGTCGCTGTAAGTGATGAGCTTTTCCTTCGCCGCGGGCGTGCCGCGCAGTTTGGTTGCGCTTGTCGCAACGACATCCCGCACTTGCCGATCGATGATCTCGCGAATGATTAATTTGTGCAGCTGCGGTTCGCGTATCTCGGGAAACTTCGCGCGCACAGCCTCGGTGCTCCATTTCCAAACCGAGACCTCCTCCAGTTGCGCGAAACTCAGGATTTCAAAATCAACCGCGTCATCGAGATCGTGACTGTAGTAGGTGATCTCGTCGGCAAGATCGGCCACTCGCGCTTCAAACGAGCTCAATGCGCTCTTCTGCAATCCTTCGCGCACCTCCGCCGTCAGGTTGAGCCCTGCGAAACTTGGATACGGATTTTCGAGTAACTCGACCACGCGCAAGCTCTGGCGGTTGTGCTCGAAGCCACCAAATTCGCGCATGCACTCGGCCAGCATCTCTTCACCCGAATGACCGAACGGCGCGTGCCCCAGATCGTGCGCGAGCGCGATTGCTTCGGCCAAATCTTCATTCAAGCGCAAGGCTCGCGCGATGGTGCGGCTGATCGACGCCACCTCGATGGTGTGAGTCAATCGCGTGCGCAGATGATCGCCGGTGCCGTTAAGGAAAACCTGCGTCTTGTATTCCAGCCGGCGAAACGCGCGTGAGTGAATGATGCGCGCGCGGTCACGTTGAAACTCGGTGCGATATTCATGACTCGGCTCCGGGAACTTGCGGCCGCGCGATTCACCGGATTTCTGCGCGAACGACGCAAGCAGCCGCGCTTCATCGGCTTCCATCTCCGCGCGCGTTTTGAACGCGTTCACTTCTCTTGGAGTGTTTCGCGAAGCCGTCTGCGTTCGGCCCGGGATTGCGCTCGGGCGATGAGCAGATCGAAGAGCGCCAGCAGCAGCGCCGTCAACGTCAGCCACGCGCACGCCAGCCAGAACAGAATGAACCACGCCGGGTGCTCGCGCGGGTTAATCTGCACGAAAGTGCTGCCGGCAAAAAGCATGAACATGGCTGCGAGCAGGGTGACGAACATCGTCCAGCGCCGTGTCGTTGGATCACGAACGAGCCCGCGCGCGGAATGCGCTGCAAAGGAGCCAATGCGCAGATTGTTCGCCATTGCAGGCATTGTGCACGTCGCATTCGCGCGCGCAATGCGGCTTTCAGCTATGTCCCTGTAGCACGATCTGCGCGGGGAATTGCGAACAAATCGAACAATATGAACTGCGTGCCGCTCGTCTTACCTCAGGCACATCGATTGCTCCGAAAATATCAATGAAGCGCCCCGTCGTACTCCTCGGCCTCGCCGCTCTGCTCGCCGCTCCGGCGCTATACTCGCTGACGCGCTCTGATGAACCGAAGCGCTCGGTTGAGTTGGTCTCGGACTCTTACCGCCTCGACAAAATTTACCACTCGATGGAAGGGCCGTTTTCCATCGCGAGCGCCGTCAAAATTGGAAATCAGAGGTGCGCCTTGCAGTGGGTCACTGGAATTGAAACAGAGGTCGTTAGCGCGAAAGAGCTGAGGCCGATCTCGCAGGAATTTTTCTGCCATTCCAATCTGACGCTGACCGAGCACGGTCCCGGACCGGCGCAATACAACCAGCGCTTCGGCGGGAAAACTCATCTCGATTGGCGCCTCTTCACCCTGGTGCCGGGCCGGATGTCCATCGAATTGCCGAAAGGGTTCGGTATTCCAGTGCCGGCCGACGAGCCGCTGGATTATGTGACGATGTCTTTGAACCTCAACGTTCCGGACCGAACGGTCGATGTGCGGCTGCGGAGCAAAGTGCACACAATCGCTGCGAGCGAGCCGGGCGCTCCGACGAAAGCATTGTTCCGGCGGGCGCTCTACGTTCTGCAACCGCAAGGCGAGGCGCCGGCGACGAGCAGCACCATGTCGGAATCCCATCACGTGGGCGCAGGCTGCGCTGATTCGTGCCGCGTTAATCTCTCAGCCGTTTCCACCGTCGGTAGCTCAGGCGCAGGCCTCACCGCGCACTGGAGTGTTCCTCCCGGTCATCACCTTTACACCACCGAGATAACGCCGCAGCTCAACCTTCCTTTCGACACCACCATCCATTACGCCACCATTCACGTGCATCCGTTCGCCCGCGGGATGGAATTGCGCGATCTCACCACCGGCCAGACGATTGTCCGGCTCACATCTCGCGACTTGCCAGACCGGCTCGGTGTTGCCCACGTGGACGAGCTCAAATCCATCGACGGAATTCCGATCCGCCGCGATCACCGCTATCAACTAACCGCGGAATACGACAACACCTTCGGCACGACCACCGACGCGATGGCAATTCTCTACCTTTATCTGCTGGAGAAAACGCTGACGTAGCCTCGGAGCCTTCAAACCAGCAACAGGGCCGGATTTTCCAGCAAATGGCGCAGTTCTTTCAGGTATTGCGCGCCGAGCGCGCCATCGATGACGCGATGATCGCAGCTCATCCAGATCGACATACGATGCCCAACCGCGATCTGATCACAGTTGTCGATGACGGGTACTTTGCGGATCGCACCGACCGCGAGGATGAAGCCTTGCGGCGGATTGATGATGGCGCTGAATGAATCGATGCCCATGCCTCCGAGATTCGAGACGGTAAAGCTGCCACCCTGAAATTCCTCCGGCTTCATCCGCTTGTTGCGCGCGCGGCCGGCAAGGTCTTTCGCGAGTGTGCTGATCTCGCGCAGCGATTTGTTCTGGGCGGCGCGAATCACCGGCGTGAGCAGACCCTCTTCGATGGCGACGGCGATGCCGAGATCGACGTCGGCGAACTGCACGATGTTGTCGCCTTCGAAGGAAGCATTCGCCTTCGGCACCTTCACTGCTGCCATGACGGCAGCTTTCATGACGAAATCGTTGACCGTGATTTTCGCCGTATCCGAATCTTCGCCGGCGGCTTTAAGCTCGGCGCGCGCCTCCATCAGTGGTCCGGCGTCGATGTCGATATTGAGATAAAAATGCGGGACCGGACCTTTGCTCTGCGTGAGCCGTTCCGCGATGCCTTTGCGCATGCCGGAGAGTTGGATGCGCGTGCCCTGGCCGGCTGGCACCGAAGGTGGCTTCGTCGCTTTCTCCGGTTGCGGCGAGGGGGGGCCGGGGGCCGGGGCAACAGATTTCGCCGCGGCGCGGACATCGCTTTCGGTGACGCGGCCTTCGGGCCCGGTTCCTTTTAGCGTCGATAAATCCACGCCGAGCTCTCCGGCCAGGCGGCGCGCGACGGGCGAAGCTTTTATTCTGGACTCGCCGCCTTCTTTTTCACGTGACGCGGGAGATTGAGAATGGGGACGAGACGGCGCTCGTCCCTCCGGTGTTTCTGGCGGCGCGGTTTCCGGCTCTTTCGCCTGGGCGGACGCGGGCTTTTCCGTTTCGGCTTTCGGTTCCTCTTTTTTCGACGGTGTCGGCGCCGCTTCTCCCGGTTCGCCGATGAAGGCGATCTTTTGCCCGACTTCCACCTTGCCTCCTTCGTCGACGAAGATCTCGCTTAGCGTCCCTTCCTCCGGCGACTCCCATTCCATCGTCGCCTTGTCCGTCTCGATTTCCGCGAGGACTTCTCCAGCCGTGACCTTATCGCCCTTCTTCTTTTTCCAGGCGACGAGTGTGCCCTCGGTCATCGTGTCGCTGAGCTTGGGCATGGTGATTTCAGGCATACGAAATAGTGATGAGTGACAAGTGGCGAGTGACGAGTCTCACGCGTAACAAACTTTCTTCACTGCGGCGATGAGCTTTTCCGCGTTCGGCAGGACGGCATGCTCGAGCCGCTCATTGTAAGGCATGGGCACGTCTTCCTGCGAGACGCGCGCGATCGGCGCATCAAGCTCGTCGAAGATATTTTTCTGGATGCGATAGCAAATTTCCGCGCCCACTCCGCAAAACGGCCGGTCTTGTTCGACAATGACGACGCGGTGCGTTTTGGCGACCGAGTCGTAGATGGTTTGCTCGTCGAGCGGTTTGATCGACCGCAAGTCGACCACTTCGGCGCTAATGTCTTCGTCTTCGAGTTGCTGCGCGACAGTGAGCGCGAGAGGCACCGTTTGCGCGTAGCAGACAATCGTCACGTCCGAGCCTTCGCGCTTTACTTCTGCTTGGCCGAGCGGAATGAGCAACTCTGTTTCCGCCGGCTCGATCATACCCTTCGAGCTGTAGAGAAGCTCCGACTCGAGCACGAGCACCGGATTGTTATCGCGCACCGCGGTTTTGAGCAGACCTTTCGCGTCGCGCGGAGTCGCGGGGGTGCAGACTTTCAAGCCGGGAACGTTGGCATACAAACATTCGGTCGCGTGCGAGTGCGTTGCGCCGAGTTGATGCGCCGGCCCATTCGGGCCGCGGAAGGTGATGGGAATATTGAATTGCCCGCCGCTCATGGTGAGCATGTTGGGTGCGTTATTCACCACCTGGTCGAAGGCGACCAAGGAGAAACTGAACGTCATAAACTCGATGATCGGGCGCAAGCCGACCATGGCGGCGCCGACGCCGAGCCCGGCAAAACCGTTCTCGCTAATGGGCGTATCGATGATGCGTCTGGGCCCGAAGCGCTCGAGCAGACCTTGCGAGACTTTGTAAGCGCCGTTGTACTCCGCCACTTCTTCGCCCATGAGAAAGACGTTCGGGTCGCGCTCGAGTTCTTCCGCGAGCGCTTCGTTCAGCGCCTGGCGGTAGGTGATTTCGCGCATGTCGCTCATGCTAGCTTGTCATCCTGCGCCGCGGAGACGGCGAAGGACCTCTCAACATCAGGCAAGACGCTCGTGAGGTCCCTCGCTTGCGCTCGGAATGATAGATCATGGCGCATAGACATAATCGTAGAGCTTCTCCAGTGGCGGCTCGGCGCTTTCTTCGGCGAACTTCACGCTGTCGAGCGCGGTCCGCTTTGCTTCCTTGTCCAGCTCATCGAATTTCTCATTGGTCAATTTTCCCTCGCGCGTGAGCTGCGCGCGCAAACGCGTGATCGGGTCGTCGAGCCTGTACTTCTCCAGTTGGTCTTTCGTGCGGTAACTCGCGGGGTCGGACATGGAATGTCCACGGTAGCGATAAGTGCGCATCTCGACGAAGGCGGGATGCGGTGCCTGACGGACCGAGGTGATGACCTCGCTCAATTTTTCGCGAACGGCGCGGAAATTCATCCCATCGACAATGCAGGCTGGAATGTCGTAACCCTCCGCCCGATCGATGATCTGCTTGAGCGAGGTGGAGCGTTCAACCGAAGTGCCCATGGCGAAGAGGTTGTTTTCGCAAATGAAAATGACCGGGAGCTTGTAAAGCGCGGCCAGATTCAGCGCTTCGTGGAATGCGCCCTGGTTGATCGCACCGTCACCAAAGAAGCAAAGCGTGATGCGGTCTTCGTCTCGATACTTGCAGGCGAACGCCAGGCCGCACGCAAGCGGCACGTGCGCGCCGACGATGGCGTGCCCCCCGTACATGTGATGTTCCTTATCGAAGTAATGCATGGAACCGCCGAGCCCGCGCGAGCAGCCGGTGTCCTTACCGAAGAGCTCGGCCATGCAGGCGGTCGCGCTGGTGCCGCGGGCGAGCGCATGGGCGTGATCGCGGTAGGCGGTGATAATGTAATCATCGCGCCGCGTGGCAGCGATTGCGCCGGCCACGACCGCCTCCTGCCCAATGTAAAGATGGCAAAAGCCGCCGATTTTCTGCGCCTGATATTGCTGGCTGGCGCGTTCCTCGAAGCGCCGGATCAGTAACATCAGCCAGAGCATCTCGACTTCGTCGCGCTCCTCCGGCGGCTGCATGGACGAGTTCAGGTGGCGCGGGCGAGCGCTGCGGTCTCACGCGCGTGCGTCGCTTCCGCGCGCATGAGGAGAACGAAAATCGCGGTGAAGATGAGGTCGCTCAGGAGCGAATTGCGGAAGAACATCCAGGTGGGCGTGGCGCCGTATTGTGGTAGGCCGACAGTCAAAGCCTGGATCAATCCCGCGAATGACCTGGCGTACCCCGGATCGGTCAGCCATGAAAAGGCGTTGGTGATTACATAAAAAATGGAAGAGCCCAGGAGAGACGCCGGCAGCATGGTCTTGAGCGAGGCGCGATTTTGCAGCGCGAAGCCGAGCAGACCCACGAGCGCGATGGCGATGTAGCGACCGAGAATGTGCCAGGTGAAAAATGGCTCGCCGTAGCTGGTGTTCAGTATGACGTCTGAGACGATGAGGGTGGTCAGCGGCAAGGTGAATTTAAACCGCCGCGGCAGATAAGCGGCGCAACAGAGCGCGATGGCCGCGAGCGGCGCAAAGTTTGAGAGCCAGATGGCCGCGCCGGAATGGATGAGCAGACCCGCGGCGACACGATAAGCGACGACGCAGAGGACGAGGAGAATTGCCGGAATCATCGGAGGCAAGTTTATCTGTCCTGCGCGAGATGCAACGCGCAAATGGGCGCGTGCATTGATCGTGCGCTGGCGTGTTGTAGCCGCTTCGCTGTGCGGAGCGCGAGAGGCGGCGTGTGTAATGTCTTTGTGGCCGCTACACGTTCCTCGCGTCACCCGCAGGGCGACGGCTACAGGGCGGCGGGGCGCGCGTGAGTGAGGCGCGTTTTGCGGCGGGTGGCGGCGTTGCGATGAATGATTCCGCGCTTGGCTGCTTTGTCGATGGCGGAGATGAGAGCAGTGCGGTCGGCCGGTTGAGCATTCGCGCCGATCGCGCGTTTTTGCAACGAGCGCAGCCGCGAGAGAACGCTGCGATTTCGTAAGCTGCGGCGTTGCGTCTGGCGAGCGCGTTTGGCGGCGGATTTGGTGTTGGCCATGGGAAAATTTGCGGGCGAGAGAGTCACGGATTCGAAGCGGCTTGTCAACACGCTGCGTGCGTTGTCCAAGGCGTGCTGGCAGAGGCGTCCCACCTTCGTGGAGTTTTCCTGGCAGCGCGCCATCAGCAAAGATCGTTTCGGCGGGACGCCGAAACCAGCACGCGGGACGCGTGCGCTACCCGGAGGGCGCGCTCTGCATCGTCATCCGCAGTCAATATTGGCGCGGTATCGGGAGCGACCGCCGAAAGATCCGTTCGGCAAAGCTGACAGCCGAGTTCCACGAGACCCCTCGATTCCGCTCGGGGTGACGTGAAGGAGTGAGCTTAAGCGCGGGCGTTGCGCAGCCAGGCAGTCGCGTCGGATTTTTTGAGCGGTGCGGTTTGCGCCTTTGGCGCCGGTTCGGCAGCGGCCTTGTTGGTGGTAAGGATAGCGGGTTTGGCCTGAGCAGAGGCGACCGCTGTTGGAGCCGGCTCTTTCGATAAACGTTTCGCCTTAGGGAGACGATCCGGCGTGATCTGCACGATGGCGCCGAGGGGCAACTGCGAGTAAACCGTGGTGACATCGGCTGATTTCATGCGGATGCAACCGTAGCTGGCGGGACGTCCAATGGTTTTTTCCTCCGGCGTG
Organism: Chthoniobacterales bacterium; assembly: GCA_003244125.1. Next base: position 3,232 of record QHBL01000235.1, on the reverse strand, counting down.
CCGTGGATATAAATGCAACGGTTATAGGCGTGGGCGTTTCCCGGCTGCAGCCCGCGCAACCAGATAATGCGGGTGATGACGGGGTCGCGTCCGGGCGCGTTCGGGGTTAAAATTTCGCCGGTAAATCGACGCCGATGAAAGACCGCGCCGACGGGAGCATGGTCGCCAATTTTCTGCGCCACCTGCAAAAGACCGATGGGCGTAGTCATTGAGCCCCAGTCGTCGCCCATGCCGAAGCGTGAAGTCGAGACGGGATAGGTAACGCGTTTCGATCCATTTTCGAGCAGCATCAGTTTTTGGTCTTTCACGCTAATGATGACGTTCGGCTGCACCAGCCGGACCGCGACTGTTTGCGCGACGGCGGCCTGCGCGAGCAAGAATGCGACGACGATAAAGGCGAGGCGCGAGCGCATACAGCAAAAAATCAAACGGGCAAAGGAGCGGCCGAACGGTGATTGTTCCAACTGAATTTCGGAAGCCATTGCACGATAGAACAGAAAGCGACGTAAAGGAACCCAAATTGAAACATGAGCAAGAATGGGACCGAAAGGAACTGGCGATGTTCGATCGCGAACCAGACAAAATAGGTGAAATAGGCGGCAAAGAGAATCTCCGCAAAAGGCAGTAGCGATTTGAGCGGCATGTAGCGGCAGGTGCGCCAGGGTTGCGCCTTGCGCTCGATGCCGTACTTGGGCGTGCGGGCGAAGTCGGATTTGTGGTTGAACACCGCTTCGAGCACGGCGCGGGCGTTATTGAGCGACAACCCGACACCGAGCGCGAGGAGGCACGGCAACAGAAGTATCTCGCGCATCCATGTTCGCGGATGTAACTCGCGCTGGGCACAGATGTAGAAAACGGCGACCGAGACCGATGCAGTCAGGAAAATCGGCACGTCCAACAGAAAGGTGCGGAGCCAGCCGTTTTGGGGGCCGCCCACGGAAGGATGCAGCAGCACGCAGAGACAGGCCAGCAGCAGATAGGCAAAGTTCGACATCAGGTGAGCGGTCGCTTCGATCTTGATCGGCAGCGGTAATTCGCTGCGCCAAATCTTGGGCAACAATTTCTTGCAGGTTTGGATGGAGCCTTTGGTCCAGCGATGTTGTTGCGATTTAAAACCATTCATATCGACGGGTAATTCCGCCGGCGTCACCACATCGGGTAAAAAGACAAATCTCCAGCCGGCCAGTTGCGCGCGATAACTCAAATCCAAATCTTCGGTGAGAGTGTCGTGCTGCCAGCCGCCCGCTTGCTCGATGCAGGTCTTCCGCCAGAGGCCGGCGGTGCCGTTGAAATTAAAGAAGCGCCCGCTGCGCGAGCGAGCAGTTTGCTCGAGCAAAAGATGGCCATCGAGGAACATCGCCTGCACGCGAGTGAGCAACGAGTAGGTGCGATTCAGATGGCCCCAGCGCGTCTGGATCATACCGATTTTGGGATCGGTGAAAAAATCGATCGTGCGCCGAAGAAGATGCGGCGGCGGCACAAAGTCCGCATCGAGAATGCAAATGAATTCGCCGCGAGCGGTGGCGAGACCGTTTTCGAGCGCGCCCGCCTTAAAGCCGGAGCGATCCACGCGATGGATCAACTCGACGTCGTAACCTCGCTTCCGCAGCTTGGCCGTGCAGCTCGACGTTAGCTCCCGGGTTTCGTCGGTGGAATCATCCAGCACCTGGATTTGGAGCCGGTCCAGCGGATAATCCAATTCGCTGACCGAACGCAGAAGCCGCTCCACCACATACATCTCGTTGAAGATTGGCAACTGCACGGTCACCACGGGCAACTGCTCGAAACGTCCTGCCGGCACTGCGGCGCGTTTCCGGTTTTTCAGAAACAAATAGATAATAAAGTAGCGATGCACGCCGTAGGCCGAAAGACCCACTAACACGCTCAAATAACAGATTGTCCAAATGAGTTGCCCCATGCCGCCGCGAAGTTTTAAGAAATCAAGAGTGCGTTGCCGAATGCCCGCTGCAAGGGCGACATGATGCCGCTTCTCCTCGTCCCGTCAAATCAAAAATAGCCCACCGCCCTTCGCCAGAAGTGTTTAAGCCCAGCGCGCACACCCTTTAATTGTTCGTCGAGCGCGCTCCAGTTTGCTCTCCAGGGCGTTTCCAAACAGAGACGCCGTTTTCCCCGGCGCGGCATAGACTTGGCTTTTCGAGGAGGCGGCGACATTGTGGTGTCGCGGAGAAATTGGCATGCGCGCGCGCAAAAAACCCTTGGGGGAACGCAAACTGGAGCGGTTCGACATCGTCGTAACCGTCCTGCTCGCTGGCTGGGTGCCATCGCTTTTGATGCTTTTCGTTTCCTACACCACGCTCAAAAAAACTCTCGAATCCAAAATTCTGCGCGACCGGCAGAGTTTCGTGCAACTCATCAGCCACATGGTGGATGACGATCTGTCGCGCACCGCCAGCGTGGTCGGCTATTACCAGACGCTGCCGGGCATGGAACGGACGGTGGCGGTTCCGAATGCGAGCGCGCTCGCCCAGCAGTGGATCACGGACAAACTTTTCTCCTACCCGCGCATCGATGGCATGTTCATGTGCGATGCCGAAGGAAAATTGCTCGGCTCACTCCCGGCGGCGCCGAATCTGGTCGGGCAAAATTTCCAGTCCGAAACCTGGAAACAAGGCGCCGATACCGCCATCGGCGCCTTTGTTTCGCCAGTCCATCCGCGCCCGGTCGATGGCCGAATGGTTACCGACATAATCGGCGCTATTCGCACGCGTGATGGCCGCCGCACTGTGGGCTACCTCGGCGCTTCCATTTTAGTGGAACGCATCGGGCGGCGTCTCTCCACGATTTCCTTCGCCGATCGCGAAATTTGCCAGATCATCGACCAGCGTGGCTTCCCGCTTTTTAATCCCGAGTTTGGCGCCAATGGGAGCAATGCGCGAGCGGGTGAGTCCAGTCTCATCTCCGCCATTCAACAGGAGCAAAGCGGCCATCTCACCCGGGGCGGCCAAATCTATTCCTTCGACCCGCTCGAATCCGCCAAATGGCTGGCCGTTATTTCCCAGCCGGAAGAAGTGGCCTACTCGCCGGTGCGCGAACTGTTGCGCAAAATTACCTGGCCCGCTGGCTGGCTCATCGGTGGCACACTCATGGCGGCGATTTTAGCCGGCCAATTTTATCGTCGCCAAACCGAAGCGGCGCACCGGATCGAGCGTGAAGTGACGTTCAACGAAAAGATTCTTGCCAACATGCCCATCGGCATCGCGCTGGTCGATCC
>QHBL01000256.1 GCA_003244125.1 Chthoniobacterales bacterium | reverse complement strand
CGCCGAGCCGGAGCAGATCCTGGTTTCAAATGTGGTGGCAGAACTGTGCATTGGCAAAAGCCTGGTTTTCCGCTCCCTCGGCAAAGTGTCGTTGAAAGGATTCGAGCGCGCCGTTCACGTGCATGCGGTCGAGTGGTTCGACGGAACCCGCGCGATCGGTCCCTTCCCTAATAACGCAAGTGTCGCCGTCCGTGCATGCGGCTCCCGGTTCGCCGATTCCTTCGCTGTAAGATCCCGATCACCGTTCACCATATGCCGTGGATGAGCGGGCTCGATTTGGTACGTTGGCTATCAGGGGCGGAAGTTCGCGAGCTTTCAAGAGTAAGGACCGACCCCGTTCTGCCCTTCCAGACCCGATACGAGCGTCGAGTCTGCCATGAGCGGAACCTTCGTTTGGACCTGCCGCAGCCATCTGCGGTTCATCATCGGAGCCGTGATGGCTAAACCCGCGAAAAGATCGGCTGCGGTATAAGGCTCCGAGATTCACTAATCCAACTTGCAAAAGTCAGGACAGGGTCAACACCCGGCCTGAACGATCGCGCCCCCCATTACGCCACCCGTCCGCTCGCCATGACTGGAAGTTAAGGATTAATGGTGATCGTCACAAATTTCGGCGGCGTAATTCGTGGTCACCGTAACTGTTGCGTTCGATGATACTTTCGAAGTTGTGACGCTGAACGTGACTCCTTGACTACCCGCGGGCACGCTTACGCCTGTCGGCACGAAGGCCAGGCTCGGATCACTGTGGTCACCCTGGCGCCGCCCACGGGCGCAACATTGGAAAGGGTGGCGGGTGGTCGCCTTCTCTCTACCGAGGTCAGCGCTGCACCGCGAAAAGACAACGAAATCGTTCGCCGCGACTAGCCGGTGTCGCCTTTACGAACTCCACGTTGGAACGACCGAAAAGCTTTCCGAGCATCTCGAGATTGTACTGAACTATCGAGTTTTGGTCCCTATCGATAAAATTCGGTGGCGCGGATCCGTACTTCCTCCTCTGGGACGCCGATTCGAAAAAGAGCGCGCGCCTGGCTTTCGAACCCAGCGTCTCCAGAATGCGCTGGGCGTCGTCATGGCCAAAGGCGACGTGCCACTGATGATAAACAGACAAGCAGAGCACCACATCACAGACGGGCAGAGTTGCCACGTTATCAGGCGTGACAACACAATGCACGTAGCTGAGCGCTAAGCCAGGTTTACACCTCCTGTAGGCAACCGAGAGGATTTTCGGGTTCGCTTCTACTCCGACAGCAGTAAGCCCCGCGTGCGCCGCTAACTCAGTAAGTACTCCCGCGTTACACCCCACGTCCAGAAGCGATTTTGCACCAGCGCTTCTGCTTCGAATGAGCTCCCAGCGTTCGTTGGTTCCACGCACTCGCGTCCGCTGATAGTTGTTCCGTCTAAAGAGAAGCCTCTCGATCGCGACTAGTGGATTTCTCGCTCGGGTCCGAGGCCGAGCCGCAGGAAATACAGGGTTGGGCTGGACCATTTAAATAGTATGTCACATTCCTAGACGCTTCTGCAATATAAGTTCCTTAGGCGCTGCCATTTCTCTGAGGGACGCGGCTCTGTCCCGTCCCTGATCGTGCGTCGCGTGCGTACGAAATGGGGACGAACGGAGCCGGCCCCTCCAGGTTAATGACCGCTGAGGGAGACTCTTAGCAACTACCAAGACACCTGTTAGGTTCCCGCCTAGCGTCCTTTTGGAAAGTGCCTAGTGAGATTCCGACTCGCTAACCCAACTTTTAAACAAGTGAGGACCGACCTAGGTCCGCTTTCGTCCGCTCGCCATGACTGGAAGTTAAGGAGTAATGGTGATCGTCACAGATTTCGTAGACTTGTAATTCGCGGTCACCGTAACTGTCGTGTTCGATGATACCTGCGAAGTCGTGACGTTGAACGTGACTCCTTGACTACCCGCGGGTACGGTTACGCCTTTCGGCACGGAGGCTACGCTCGGATCACTGCTGGCCAGGGTCACACCCTGGCGCCGCCCACTGGCGCAACATTGGACAGGGTGACGGCGCCGGTAGCACGTTTACCGCCGACGACGGTGGACGGTGTGATCGTCAAATTCGAGAGCACGGGAAGTGCGGCGTTAACAAGAAACACCTGCCCCATATCAGTCCGAAAGGCGACGTTATCAGTCTTCCATTTTACCAAGCTGGATGCATTTCGGTGCAGGCCCGGCAAAGGAAAGGACGCGATTGGGACGAAGGTCTTGGAGTTGTACAGACTCAGCATGGTATTGCCGGAGTCATCCGTATTAACGAAGTAAACCTTCCCATCCGGCACATCGGGAAGCACCGCGGCAGCACGGCCCAGCCCAGTAACGGTGCCGGCCAATGTGCGCGCCTCAGCGTTGACTACTGCGCCGTTGGTCGCGAACACGAAGCCGCTCTGATAAGTGATCTGAACCCCGAACCCTGAGATGAGATTCTCAGTGCTATCCAGCAACGTGATTCCACTCGCATCCACGTTAAAGCGATCAAACTGGAACCCGGTGTCCTCGTTGTTATAACCATAGAGGCGGTCGGCGGTGGCGCCGGCTGTGATACTGTCAGCCTCCGGATATCCGGTATAGGAGTTCCGGCGCTCGACACCGTCGTCATAGATGGAGACACCTCCGGAAGACGAGAAGCCGGGATAGAATCTTGAGACGGCAAGCGCGTGCGGCTGGCCAGTCAGGACGGCCATTTCGCCCGGATAGCGCGGACCCCAAAAGGAGTCATTCCCGAGCGAGAACTGGAGCCCGGCAGTCCTCGTCGCTGCGTCGAAACGGCGAATCGCTGCCGCCCCATAAAGCCCGGTGTAGATGAAGGCGCCATCGTCCGAAATGGCCAGGTGAGTCGGCTCGCTGCCGACGAACACCGAAGCGCCGGCCGTCCCCTTCACCGGCTGAATGACCGTAATGCTGTTGCCGATGCCAAACTCGCTGCTCGGAACGCTGGCATAGATCAACTTGTCGCTGCGATCGAAAACCAGATCGTTGGTCGTGAGATGGATCACGCGGTACATTAGCTGGATAAACGCTCGCATCGGCGGATGGAATTACCTGGAGGGAGCGGTTTATAGATTGCACGCCCCACGTCGCGGTCAGCGTCACATCTTCCGTGCCGGTGTTGGTTGAAATCGAAAACGAGGCGCTCGTCTGACCTGCGGGTATGGTCACGGTCGCCGGCGAGCTGGCGAGGAAGCCGTCCGAGGTGGAGAGCGTGATGACGGCGCCGCCTGCCGGGGCGGGCCGGTTGAGCGTGACCGTTCCAGTTACCGCCGCGCCGCCGATCACTTTCGCGGCGTTGAGTTGGAAGTCTGCCAGCGCGGGCAATGTACGCCCATTGACGAGCCGAACGTAGCTAACGAGTCTTGTGTATCCTGTGCATACATTACCGCGGCGGAGCCGGAAAGGGCCAGAGAACCAAATGAACCGCTGGCGACGTTCGGCCGCGGGACGCCGTTGTCGTAGATGGCGACAGTACCGCTTGCCAGGACGGCAACTGAACGGGGGCTCCCAGGAAGCACCTTGAGGTCCTGGGCATTGAAGCCACCGAGCGAAAACTGCAAGCCGGCGCGATGCGTGGCTATAACGTACCGTCGCACCGCTTCGGCTCCATCGAGGCCGACGTAGACGAACTGGCCGTCGTCCGAAGCCGCGAGCACATCGGGCT
>QHBL01000073.1:1043-5180 GCA_003244125.1 Chthoniobacterales bacterium | reverse complement strand
AAGCAGAGGTTCGCTCCGGAAGAGCGAGTGCCAGGACGCTCCGGCGAAAATATAAAGAAAGCGAACGGGCGGGAGAACGGACCCAGTCAACAACTGCTGTCGTTCGCGGTAGCGCTGAACGATCTCAGGATAGAAAAGCAGGCCGAAACGGTTCAGCTTCGTTGCATACTCGGCGTAGAGATGTTCGTCGAAGCCTACGTGCTGGTTCATCGGCTGGGGATGAAGGACAACCAGCCGATGCAAGCTCCCGTGTTCATTGAATAGATGCGCCGGCAGGCGCAGATAGGAGCCGGCAAGTAAGACCGCGACCAGAGCCATGAAATAGGCTCGGGATGGCGGGGGCGAGGCAGAGACTAACACTGGCAGCTCTGAGCTACGGAGCGGTTTGGAAGCTAACGAGTCGTAGTGCCGGATGAACGGACTTCAACTGGCGGTAACAGATCGCCAGAGAGCCAAGGATGGCAAGCCACGGCCAGACTGACCAAGGGGTCCAGACGGTATTGAGGCGAGCAGTCGAGTTGGCAAACATCCAGGGAAGACCGGCAGCGGTGATATTGTAAAAGAAGAAGAGAAACAAAGAACTTGTTCCGGTCGTCCAAAGATAAATAGCCGGGGAGGTAAAGAGCAGGAATGCCGCCGGCCAAATCATGTATTGGGCGCAAACGCCGGGTGAAAAAGCGAAAAAGGTCAGCCATGCGTAGCCCATGGAAGCGAAGAAGTGTTCGGAAGAGAGAGCGCGTCGGCGCCAAGCCAGCAAAGGAATGGACAGCATGATGACGGCCTTGAGTGTATTGGTGACGAACGCTTGTGGCGGGGTGAAGTTAAGAAAGGTGACCGGACTGAAGGCCTCCAGGCCAGTAAGCCGAAGCCAGTAGGTTATTCCCCAAATACCCCACCAACTGCCGTAGCCAAGCACGCTCTTCAAGAAGGGAGCCGGAGAATGCAGTAGTGGCTCGGCCCAAAGTGCGACCATGACAACGCTGAATGTGACTGCAAACCGCGTAGCTCGCTTCCGGTGCAACCAGAAGAAGAACGGGATCGGGAGAAGCAGGAGCGGAACGATTTTGACCTGACAACTTAGCGCGAAGAGGAGGGCACACAGGACAGGACGTTCTTTCGCTGCCATGTAGCTGGCCGCAACTAGAAACATGACCATGACCGGGTCTGTATTACCATGAAAGCCTGAGACCATGATTGAAACCGGGCTTATCGCAAACAGAGCCAGAAGCCAAAAGGGCAATCTCCCCTGCTTCGCGTTTAGTTGCAGAAGAAGGAGTACGACAATGAAGTCGCTCAGGATGCCGGGAAAGCGAAGAAGAAAGGGGAAGTTAATTTTAAACGAACGGAGCACACCGTCGGTGTCGAGTTCGTAGATTGTCTCAAGGTAATAAGCAGTGAGCGGGGGATGATTGAAGGCGATGTCGTGACGATAGGAATATTCGAGGCCATGGTGGAGTAGCTGTTGTCCGAACCGATAGAAGGTCACGACGTCATTAGTGCCGATTGTGTTCAGCGCGATCACCACCTTGATCGCAAGTGCAATGAGGGCGGTGAAGATAACAAATGCCGGATACTGCGCCCTCGTGGAATCCGGCGAGCGACCGGTTTGCGGTCTCGCAGCGAACGACGCTTGACCAGCGCAAAACGACGCTGCCGCGCCGCCTTCGTTCATGCTTTTTCTCAATGCCGCCGCGCTCGTCATTGCGCCATCCGGTGTTGAAGATCGCGGAACTCGGCGCGATCGGGTTCGAGGCTGACGGCGCGGCCAATCTCGACACGGGCAGGGACAGCGCGTCCTTGCGCGAGAAGAGTCTTGGCCAGAAGGAAATGACATTTGGCATTACGCTGATCGAGCGCGAGGGCGCGGCGGAAACATTGTTCGGCCAGTGATGGCCTGCCGCTATCGAGAGCGATGACCCCGAGATTATTGAGGGCGCCGCGATGGTGCTCATCGTATTGGAGGGTGATGTGGTAGAACTCGGAAGCTGCTTCCGCTTCGCCCTGAGCAAGCCGCAGGTTTCCGAGCGCGAAATTGGTTTCCGGATTAGTAGGAACATAAGCGTAAGCGAGCTGCAACTTCTGTTCGGCGCGTTGAAGGTTGGCGGTTGCGAGTGCCTGGCAACCGGAGTTATAGGCGTCGAGAGCCCAAAGTGACTTATCGCGTTGCGGCCAGGCAACAAAGAGCGAGCTAACGAGAAGCAGACAACTGTAACTAAGAGCGGGAGCTATGTTCAAGCTACTTAAGTATTGCCAGCAACTGACAAGGCCGAAGGCGGCGAAAAGAAGCAGACCGGGAACAATAGGAAGGCGATAGCGTTCCGTAACAAAGACCGGCAACAGGGCGAGCGAATGAAAAAGAAGAGCAACGCTGATCCAGCGTGAAAGGGGCGTGGTCTTCCAGGCCAGAATAATTCCCGGTAGGGCGAGCGCGGCGGTGAGCCCGAAGTAAACGCCCGGGAAAGTGACGCCTTCCTCGCGCAAACTGGTGATGACGCTGAGGTCGTCGTATTGAAAAGCGCTGATGAGATTGCGGCACTTGAGCGCGAGAAGCTTCAGCCACGCCAGCGGCTGCTGAACGATGTAAGCGCGCGCCTGGGCCGACCAATAGCGTGAGACCTCGGCGCGTTTCAGGGCATGCCCGGCTGCGCTTTCGGCCGCGGCGATGGAATCCTGTAACATCGCGGTTTGCCCCGCGCGCAGCCCGGGCGGGAAACGTGGATATCCATTCGCTTCAGGATTATTACCGATCCAAAAATTGATGCCGCTGTGGGCGGAGAGAAGGACAGGATCGTGGGCGATGAAGTAGTTGTGGATCCAGCACGGGGAAGTGCCGGCGACTACACCGAGCGTGAGAAGACTGAGCAACCCAAGGCGCGCGACACGCACGCTTCTGCTCCAGTATGCGGCGGCGACCAGAGGCAGGAGGAAGAGAATCGTGGCAACGGCGGTGGCACTAAGCCCGATGATGAGACCAAGAGTTAAGGCTGCGAGTTTCCGCGGCGGGCCGGATTGCCGGACGATTTGCCAGACCACGAACCAGAAGACGAAAACAGCCGCCGTCGTGGGCATGAGAATGGCGGCGTAAGTTTGTGCTGGAACAAAGAAGGTCCATCCCAGCGCGGCGAGCATGCCGATAAGTCCGGCAAATTGCGACGCGCCGGCGAACACGCGGATGCTGATTTTATAAATGATAACGGCCGTGCCCGCATCCAATCCCGCCTGGAACAAAGCCGGCGTTAAGGGATTAAAGCCGGCGAGTTTGTATAACAGCGCCAGGATCCAGGCGTAGCCCGGCAAACCGTAGAAGGCGAAGCCATCGCTGCTGTGACCTTCGAGTATGTGCCGTGCCCATTCGCTGTAGAAATGCATGTCGCCACCGGTTGGCAATAGGAACGGGGAGGCACTCAGCCGGGCGAGCACGAGAAGGCGAAACAGGAGAACGCCGGCGAAAATGCAGACGGGCGCGGAGAAGAGGTGAAACGGGGTTTGCCTTTTCGAAGTATTCACGCGGCGAGGAGTGGCATGGTCTTGTGCAAGAGCCAGAATCGCGCCGCGTTGTGCATGGAAGACAGACTGTTCTCCCGCGGGTTCTGGTGATTCTTAAAAACGGGGCCCCGCTGGCATCGCGAGTGCTTTAAAGGTGCCCAATCCGCGGCGAGTGCCCGGAGCGCAATAAAACCAATTAATAGAACAGAAAGCAAACCATGTTGAACAGACTCAATAACCGCCGCGGGGCTTTTACCCTCGTGGAAATCATGATCGTCGTCGCGATCATCGCGCTTCTGGCCGCGATCGCGGTGCCCGGATTCCTCCGTGCTCGCAAACGTTCCCAGGCCAGCCGTATCCTCAATGATCTGCGCATGATCGACGCCGCGGTCGATCAGTATGCGATCGAAACCAACCGCACGACTGGTGCAACCGTCAACACGGCGGACTGGACAGCGTATCTGAAGAAGGGAACTAGTCTCTACACCAAAGGTACGAGCATCCTTGGCAATGGCTATGGGGTACAGGCGGTGGACACGATCCCGGTGGTACCTCCGGCCGATTACACCGTACTTTCCGACGTCGCCGGCCTCGGGTTCTGGTCGCCGTACGGTCCGTAGAGATCTGCACGATTCATTCGCCTGCCACCGG
>QHBL01000073.1:0-885 GCA_003244125.1 Chthoniobacterales bacterium | reverse complement strand
GCTCTGCAAGGGCAGCTCATCTGGGATGATCAATATCTCGCCCGGAGCAATCCATTCATCAAAAGTCCGGTGCTTATTCTGGAGACGTTCCGGCATTACCTGTTCATGGATTCGTTCTCGGCGCATTACAGGCCGATTCAGACCATCACTTACATCTTCGACTATCTGCTCTGGGGCACGAACGAGTTCGGCTACCACGTAACGAACGTGCTGCTGCACGTCGTTTCCAGCATCCTCTTGTATTTCCTTCTGCGGCGTCTGCTGCGCTCGCTTCTGCTGCGCGACGTGCAACCGCGCTCTGCTCAGGCCGCGCCGCAACAGCTTCCGTGGATTTCGCGCCTCGCGTTTTTAAGCGCTCTCATCTGGAGCGTTCATCCGGTTCACAGCGCCGCCATCGATTACATCTCAGGGCGCGCTGATAGCCTGGCCTTCGCTTGTGCAAGCGGCGGCTGGCTTCTGTTCCTGAAGGCGCGAGAAACAGCGCGCACCCGCGCGTTCTGTCTCTACGCCGGCGCGATGTTGCTCGGTGTTGTCGCCGTGCTCTCGCGAGAGATCGCGTTCATCTGGATGCTTCTGTTCTTCGCGCATTTGTTTTTTGTCTAAAAACGCAATCCGCGCCGGTGTCGCATCGCGGCGAGCGCCTGCGGGGTTGCCATCATTGTCGTTTACGTGGGTTTGCGATCGCTGCCGCCCGCGCGCCCGCTCATGCCGGAACCCTCGGGCATGAGCGCGCCGCTCCGGATCACTCTGATGGCACGCGCGCTGGGCGACTACGGGCGATTGATGCTTTTCCCTTCGCAGCTCCACATGGAACGGACGGTCTTGTGGACGCAGCCGGCGGGAAGCGACAGCGATTGGCGCCAGACCGTGGGCCTCGAGTACTTG
>QHBL01000182.1:287-7638 GCA_003244125.1 Chthoniobacterales bacterium | reverse complement strand
CGTCGGTCGCGGTGAACGCGCCGAACTCGACGAAGTGATTGCCGCTTCCGCTGGTGCCGAGCTGCGACCACGCTTTGTCGCGCATCCGCTGCGTCACGGGCGAGACGCTCCAGTCTTCATCCAAAACTTCGTGCTCGCGTCGCGGCTTGAATTCGCAGCCAACACCAAAGCGAGTCTCGCGCGCGATAATGTTGGCCAGCCGATCCTTCTCGCCAACGATCGTGTTCGCCTTGCGGTCGAACACGGTGAGCTTCATCCGGCAGGCGATATCGACACCGACCGCATATGGAATGACGGCGTTCTCCGTCGCGAGCACGCCGCCGATAGGCAAACCGTAGCCGACGTGCGCATCGGGCATGAGCGCGCCCGCGACTGCGACTGGCAGCGCGCATGCATTCGCCATCTGCTTGACCGCGTCCGGCTCGAGACCGGCGCCCCACTGCTGCCATGGCGCGTGCGTATCGCGCTGTTTAAACGCCGGCTTGTAAAGGGCGCTGGCAAAACTCTGGCGCAACGGATCGCACAGGTACGCCGCCGGATCCGCCACGATCGCGCCGATCTCATCCTCCAGCTGCGACATGTCGCCTTCGCTGTCGCGAAAGGCGATGATGAACTCATGCGCGCGCTTCAGCGCCTGGCCTTGCGGCACTCCGATTCGGATGAGGTCTTTCGTGTTCATATTCTCGCCTAAGTTGAAGGGTAATCGATGGGATCGAGGTTAGTTTGCCATCAAAGTTAATGGTGTAGTTCATGAGCGGTAAGAGTCACGTTTAGTAAGTTAATTGCAATCCGTCGGAGAATCTGGCGGTGGAGGAATGGTTTGCAGTAGTCATTTGTATCCTCTCCTTGTTCCTAGGGTCCCAACTCGTTAGCTACCGCTGCTCTCGAATAGCTAGGATATTTCAGTCGGAGCCGGACTGGCATTGCGCCTCGCTCAATCTCAACGAAATTCTCATCGCCAATGCTTTGCCGTCCCGATAGGTTCGGAGGTAACTCATATGGCCACACTCGCTACTACCGTCGATGGTTTGAAGCTGCCTAACCCATTCATCATCGGCTCGGGGCCGCCGGGAACGAACATTAACGTCATCAACAAGGCCTTCAAGGAAGGGTGGGGCGCGGTCATTGGCAAGACTATCAGCCTCGAAGCGGAGAAGGTCATCAATGTCACGCCGCGTTATGCGAAGCTTTATTCAGAAGATCGCAGCGAAGTTATCGGCTGGGAGAACATCGAGCTGATCAGCGACCGGAAATTCGAGATATGGATGGATGAGTTTAAGAAAATCAAAGACCACTTTCCGGACCGGGTGCTGATCGCGTCGATCATGGAAGAATACTCAAAGGATGCGTGGTTTGAGATTGTGCAGCGTTGCGAGGAAGCCGGCGTCGATGCTTTCGAGTGCAACTTCTCCTGCCCGCATGGATTGCCGGAGCGGAAGATGGGCGCGGCCATGGGACAGGTGCCGGAGATCCTGGAGGAAGTTTGCGGCTGGGTCATGAGCGCGGCGAGCAAGCCGGTGTGGGCGAAGATGACGCCGAACGTGACTCGTATTCAGGATCCGAGCCGCGCCTCGTTAAGGGCCGGGTGCAATGGGATCGCGGCGATCAATACCGTCCGGAGCGTGATGGGGGTGAATCTCGACACGCTGCGTCCGGAACCGAGCGTGGAGGGTTACACTACGCCCGGAGGTTATTCGTCCAAAGCGGTGCGGCCGATCGCGCTGCGCATGGTGATGGAAATTGCGGCCATGATTCGCCAGGAGTTTCCGGGACGTTCGCTCTCCGGCATCGGAGGGGTGGAGAGCGGCGGCGATGCGGCGCAGTTCATCCTGCTAGGCGCGGATACGGTGCAGGTGTGCACCGGCGTGATGAAGTTCGGTTATGAATGCGTGAAGCGGATGGAGGAAGAGCTGCTCGCGTTCATGGAGAAGCACGGCTTTGAGACGCTGGCTGACTTCAAGGGCAAGAGCCTAGATTATTTCACCACGCACGCCGAGCTGGTGCGGATGCAGCGCGAACGCAAAGAGAAGGACAAAGCGGCGGCGGAAGCGAAGAAGATGGTGAAAGCAGACAGCGAGTGGACTGGCGATGAGTTCGTGAACCAATCGGACGCGCTGGCGCGGAACTAGTGCGGAAGCTGGCGCATCTCACGCCTCGTTAGAAGGCGGCACATTGTTTCCGGGCTTTGCCGAAGCTTTGGGTCGATCAGCTAAGACCCGCGCTGGAGGTTTTCAGATTTCCAGTGCTTCTATTTCTTGTCGAACAGCGGCAGGAACGCTTCGTAGCCTTGCGCTTTCATCTGTTCCTGTGGGATGAAACGGAAGGCGGCGGAGTTGACGGCGTAGCGCACGCCGGTGGGCGAGGTGGGATCGGGAAAGAAATGGCCAAGATGGGCGTTGCTGCGTTTGGCGCGGACCTCAGTGCGTTGCATGTCGTGGGAATTGTCCGGCGTCTCGGTGAGCAGGTCTTTGGAGATGGGTTTGGTAAAGGTGGGACGGCCTGTGCCGCCATCGAATTTATCGAGCGAGGTGAAGAGTGGCTCGCCGGTGATGACATCAACGTAAAGACCGGGTCGCTGATTCTCCCAGAACTCATTTTGAAAAGCGGTCTCGGTGCCGCCTTCGCGCACGACATTGTATTGCTCGGGCTTGAGCCGTCTTTTCAAAGTGGCGTCGGTTGGGACGGGCCGCTTCGGGTCGAAGCCGACCATGGCTTTTGTTTCTTCGCGCGCGAGAATGAAAAAGTAGATGCCCGCCACGCCCAGGACAGTGAGGACGAGGACGAGAACGTATGTGCCGAGGGTGGATTTTTCCTCGCTGGTGATTCGGCCGCCGTACATCAGATCGAGATTGCGGGGTTATTGAATCAGGGCGCAGCGGTGGTTGTCACTTCTTTTTCTTCGGTAGAGTCATTAGCTTTGTGCGATGAAGGCGCGACGGCAGCGCAATCGTTGAAGCAACGCTGAATACAAGCCATGGCAGGAGCAACAAAAGGCAGACAAGGCGGCGAAACAAGCCGGCAGCGAGCGCGCGGCGGGAGCCAGAGTGGTGGCGGGACAAAGGGTTGGCGGGAGCAAAGCCGCTGGAACTCAAGCGCGGCGGACCGGTCGCGACGGTGCAGAACCGTTACAATGTGGATGACCGGAAGTGGAATAACACCTTGAAGTATTGCGAGGAACACCGGCTTGGGTTTATGCCGTGGGCGCCTGTGGTGGGAATCGCGGCGTGACTGACAATCGTGCGGTGGACACAGTGGCGAAGGAGTTGAATGCCAGCGTTTACGCGGTGGCGATCGCGTGGCTGCTTCGCCGTTCGCGAGTCATGCTGCCGATTGCCGACACGTCGTCGATCGTCCATCTGGAAGAGAACATGGCGGCGGCGAAGCTTCAGTTGAGTGACGCGCAGATGAAGGCGCTGGGCGCGTGAATGCCGCGCAGATTTCCTCACACGAAGTCCACAAAGATCACAAAGAATGAAGAGAATCCGTTGTGTTCTTTGTGTTCTTTGTGGTCTTTGTGTGAGGTATCTCGTCGAAGCTGAATAGTTTTACCGCGTCGCTCCGCCCCGAGCAGGTGGAGAAGCTGCGCGGATTGCTCAAGGAGCGCGGGTTCAGATTTTCGGAAAAGCCCTACACGATTTTCTTCGGCCAAAAAGAGAAGCTCAGCGTCGCGGTGTATGAGAAGGGGCCGAAGGTTTTGGTGCAGGGGCGCGGGGTGGAGGATTTTATAAAATTTGAGCTGGAGCCGAACATTCTCGGCGAAGCGCGGCTCGGTTACGAAGAGGTGCATTCGCCGGAAATGTTTGAGCCGCATTTCGGGGTGGATGAAAGCGGGAAAGGCGATTTTTTTGGCCCGCTCGTGATTGCTGGCGTTTACGTCGAGGGGGAAAGCGCGCGCCGGCTGTTGGATGCCGGCGTGCAGGATAGCAAACGCATCGGGTCGGATGCGCGCATTCACGCTTTGGCCAGGGAAATTCGGGAGACGGTGCGCGAGGGAGTGGACGTGGTGGCGATCGGGCCGGCGCGTTACAACGAGCTTTACCGGAAATTTGGCAATCTCAATAGCTTGCTCGGCTGGGGACACGCGCGGGTGATTGAAAATTTACTCGCGCGGCGGCCGGATTGCCCGCGCTCGCTTTCGGATAAATTTGCCGACGCGCGGGTGATCGAGCAGGCGCTCCTGACCCATGGGAAAAAGATAAAATTGGAGCAACGGACGCGGGCGGAATCGGATGTTGCGGTGGCGGCGGCGTCGATTTTGGCGCGGGAAGCGTTTATCGGCTGGCTGGACCGAAAAGGGAAAGAGCTTGGAGTGAAATTAGGCCGTGGCGTTTCGGCGACGATCAAGGAAACGGCCGTCAAAATCGTGGAAAAACACGGCGTCGAAATGCTGGAGCAGTTGGCCAAGACGCATTTCCGCACCGCGCACGAAATCGCCCCGCACGCCTTTGCTGCGCCTCCTCCAAAAAGAGAGTGGCGGCGTTAGGCAGCATCGCGGTTCTCAGGCAAGAATCTTGCTTGTTACTCAGGCGAAAACTCTCGCCCGCCCAGATGGAAAGTCGCGTTTTGCTGCTCAACAACGACCCGGTTTTTGAAGATCGGCTGCTCTCGCTTTTCGACGGCCTGGATACCGTGAAAGTGCACGTGGTGCGCAGCGTCTCGGAGCAAGTAATGGCATTGCTGGCGGAGCATTTTGACGGCGTAATTGTCGAGGGCCCGGCGGCCTCGGCGCTGGAAGCGGCCACGATCACGCGCCAGCATTTTCCTTCGCTAAAAATTCTGTGCGCGCCGTGGGCGAAAGCGGAGAAGGGAATGCTGGAGGAAGCTCGGCAACAGGAAATCGTGGTGCTGGAGGCGACGCAGACCAAACGGCGTTTTCGCCGCGCAGTGCTGAATTTTGTCGCCAGCCTGGAGCAGCGCCGGCGCGAAGCAGTCGAAGGGATCGATCCGTGCCATTCGCTTATCGGCAACCTCAATCAATTTTCAGCGGCAGAAATTTTGCAGATGGCCTGCCTGAGCCAGCGGAGCGGCCGATTCACGTTTAAATCGGGGCGCGGGAAAAGCGAAATTTACCTGCACCACGGCAACATTCGCCATGGCCTTTATGGGACGTTGCAAGGGGAGGAAGCGGTCGCGGAAATTTTTCGCTGGCGGCAGGGCCGTTTTTATTTTGAAGAAGGAATCATCAGCCAGGCGCAGACGGTCGATCGTCCGTGGGCGCATTTGTTAATCGATAATTTGCAGAAGCTGGATGAGACGATGGACGTGGCGGCGCGGCTCGCGACCTACTGATGAGAGATCGCGCGCTGGAAACGAAGCTTCGCCTCATCTCGCTCCAGCTCGATAGCTGGAAGCGGTTGCACGATCTCGTCACTTACGGATTGGACAAGGCCAAGCCGATCATTTCCGCGGAACAGGAACGCCAGTTTACCGAGATTCGCGCGAACTTGCTTCAGGAAAGCGAGCACGTTTTCCAGGAGCTGGAGCTGCTCAAGGAATTGTCCGGGCGCTCGATGAACGTTTTAAACCGCGCGATTTCCATGCGGGCGGTGCGCGAGCTTTCGGTGGAAGAGGCGCGGCGATTGGAGACGGAGTGGAATGCCGTTTTTACCAGGCTGGGAGTGGTGCAGGGGCAGTTGAAATCGCGCCGCAAACAGTTGGCGGCAGAGAATATTTTTAGCCACTACGGTAGCCTTCTCCTGCGACGCCGGAGCGTGGCTTAAGCTCCTGGCCGACAGCGGCCTGGAATGCAGGAAAAATTAGCGCCTGGAGCGTAAAAAGCGACTCGGGTTTGAGTTTTTTCCCACGCAAACTGTGCCGGTCGCCCGATTCGTTTGTTAGCGATGGCGAAGTTAACCAAGCGCGACATCGTAGTCGCGATCAGTAACCAAACGGGAATGGTGCAACACCAGGTTTTTGACGTGGTGCAGCGCACGCTGGATCACATTACCGACAGCCTCGCCAACAACGTCGCGGTGGAACTGCGAAATTTCGGCGTGTTCCAAACCCGGCTGACCAAGCCGCGAGTGGGACGCAACCCGAATGAACCGGGAAGCAGTTTTGTTATTCCCTCGCGGGCGACGGTGAAATTCAAGGCGGGCAAAATCATGCGGCAGCGCGTGGAAAAACTGTCGCGCGAATTGAAAGAAGCGTCGGAGAAAAAAGCAGCGCGGACGGCCGGGCCTAACGAGATTTAGGTTTTTTCGGAATCGGCCAGTAATTGCTGGATCACTTTTTCCAGCCGGTCGAAGTTGATCGGCTTGGTCAAATGCTCGGCGAAACCAGCGCCGCGCGCGAGGTTGACATCGGTTTCCATGCCGAACCCGCTGAGAGCGATTCCGGGCAGGCCCTGGTCGCGCAACTCGCGCATTAAATCGTAGCCACTGCGGTCGGGCAGGCCGATGTCGCTGATGAGAAGATCGAACTCCTGGGTCCGCGCCTGCTGCGCCGCCTCATCGGCGGTGTGAGCAATTGCCACGTCGTAACCGCGGCGTTCTAAAATCATTTTCATGCCGGTGCAGGTATCGTGGTGATCATCCACCACCAGCAATCGGACGGTGCGCTCGCCGATGTGCTGGGCTGGCACCGGACCGCGCCTGTTTGGTTCCGTCGCGGCCTCGACCGGACGGGCGATCGTGCTCAGGCGAACAACGAATGTCGTTCCCTGATTCTTACCAGCGCTGACGGCGTTGATGGTGCCGCCGTGCGCCAATACCATCGCCTTGGAGATAGCGAGCCCGAGTCCGAGGCCGCCGAATTTTCTGGTAATGGAACTTTGCCCCTGCTCGAAGGCGTTGAAAATCCTTCCCATTTTTTCAGGCTCAATGCCGATGCCTGTGTCGGTGATGCCGATTTCGATTTCCCCCGGCTCAGGAACGGAAGTGGAAACACTGATCTGACCGCCGTCCGGGGTAAATTTTACGCTGTTCTTGATTAGGTTCCAAAAAACCTGCTGGAGCCGCGCGGAATCGCCTTGGACGAAATCGTCTTCCGCTTGCAGATTGACCGCAAGACGCAAGGAGCGTTGTGCGATGTCGTCGCGGCAAATCTCCAGCGCCCGTTGCAGGACTTCGTGCACGCTCACGGGCTCGAGGCTGAGCTTGAGTTTGCCTTTGGCGATGCGGGTGACATCGAGCAAATCGTCGATCAGACGCGCTTCCAGCTCCACATTGCGGCGAATGACGTCGAGCGCGTGGCGCACCTCGGCTGAATCCTGCACGTGGGCTTCCAGCACCGCCACCATCGCGATGACAGGGGAAAGCGGGTTGCGCAATTCATGCGAAAGCAAGGCGAGGAACTGGTCCTTGGCCGCGTTGGCCGCCAGCAGATCATTGCGCAAAGTCATGTCGCGCGT
>QHBL01000182.1:0-213 GCA_003244125.1 Chthoniobacterales bacterium | reverse complement strand
ATCGCGGAATGGTTCTTCGGTCGATTGAAAGGCCTGGCCGGTCGCGAGCACACTATCGATCGCGTCGGGCGCGGCGATTTTAATTTGATCGAAAGTGGCCAGCGCAATATCGACCCCTTGCGGCAGCTGCCCAATCTGCGTCGCCATTTGCGCGAAAGCATCATTGACGTGAAGGAAACGGCGCGTTTCCGGATCGACCAGCGCGATGCCGAT
>QHBL01000275.1:7415-16346 GCA_003244125.1 Chthoniobacterales bacterium | reverse complement strand
CGGCGTCGGCCAATACTACGAAGATTTTTCCCAAACAAGCGATGATGAAGTGCGCGAGCTACTGGCGCGCGGAAGCACGATAACTAGACAGGATTAACTGGATTTACAGGATTCAAAAAAGGGAGGACAAAACTCTTCCGGCCAATCCGTTAATCCTGTCTAGTTCGATTCCGTCAGATCCTGCATCGGCGCGCAGGAGCAGAAGAGATTGCGGTCGCCATAAACGTTGTCGATGCGCGCGACGCTTGGCCAGAATTTAAACTCGCGCAGCCACGGCGCTGGATACGCCGCTTGTGCGCGCGAATACGGGCGCTCCCATTTATCCGACGCGATCTGCCGCGCGGTATGCGGCGCGTTTTTTAACACGTTGTTTTGCTTGTCCACGCCGCCGGTCGCGATCGTTTCCATTTCAGCGTGGATCGCAATCATCGCTTCGCAAAAGCGATCCAGCTCTTCCTGTGATTCGCTCTCCGTCGGCTCGACCATCATCGTGCCCGCCACCGGCCACGAAATCGTCGGCGCGTGAAACCCATAATCGATCAGCCGCTTGGCCACGTCTTCGACTTCAATCCCGGCGCGTTTCCACTGCCGCAAATCGAGAATGCATTCGTGCGCCACAAGTCCGTGCTTGCCTTTGAAGAGCACTGGGAAATACCGGTCGAGCCGGCGCGCGATGTAGTTCGCGTTCAGGATCGCCACTTCCGTAGCACGCTTTAATCCTCGCGCACCCATCATCCGAATGTACATCCAGGAAATCGTGAGAATGCTCGCGCTGCCGTAGGGCGCGGCCGCGACCGGGCCCACCGGATTATCGATTTTTGATTTTCGATTTTCGATCGCGGAAAGGCTCGGCAGGAAATTCACCAGATGCTTAGCCACACCGATCGGGCCAACGCCCGGCCCGCCACCGCCATGCGGAATGCAGAAGGTCTTGTGCAAATTCAAATGGCACACATCCGCGCCGAAATCGCCCGGCCGGCACAGACCGACCTGCGCGTTCATGTTCGCCCCATCGAGATAAACCTGCCCGCCGTGCGGATGCACGATGTCGCAGATTTCGCGGATCGTCGTTTCGAAAACTCCGTGCGTGCTCGGGTACGTCACCATGAGCGCAGCGAGATCCTTCGCGTGCTGATCGGCTTTGGCCCGCAGATCAGCCAGATCGACGTCCCCATCTTTTAGCGTCGCGACTGGAATGACTTTGAACCCGGCCATGACCGCGCTCGCCGGATTCGTGCCGTGCGCGGAAGTGGGAATGAGACAAACGTTGCGGTGCGCTTCGCCGCGCGAGGCGTGATATTCGCGGATCGCGAGCAGGCCGGCGTACTCACCTTGGGAGCCCGCATTCGGCTGCAACGACACGGCCGCGAAGCCGGTGATTTCCGCCAGCCAATTTTCGAGCTGCTCACACATCTCCCGATAGCCGACCGATTGCGCGTCCGGCGCGAATGGATGCATGTGCGCGAATTCCGGCCACGAGATCGGAAACATCTCCGCGGTCGCGTTCAGCTTCATCGTGCAGGAGCCGAGCGGAATCATGGAATGGCAAAGCGAGAGATCACGCGACTCGAGGCGGCGGATGTAACGCAGCATCTCGGTCTCAGTGTCATGGGTGTTGAAGACCGGATGCGTCAGGAATAGCGAAGTGCGCCGTAAGTCAGGCGTCTCGCCTGACCCGGCAGACAGGCGTCCCGCCTGTCGAATCTCCGCCGTGCCCGGCGTCTTCGAACTTTGCCCCAAAATCCCTAGCAGATTCTGAATATCCTGCTCGTTCGTAGTTTCATCTAACGAGATGCCGATCGAATGTTCGCCGAGCAGGCGCAAGTTGTAACCGGCACGTTCGGCCTGCCCGATGACGTCGCCGGCCGAGCCGTTGCCGAGCTCGACGCGAATCGTGTCGAAGAAATTCTCGTGCGCGATGTCACGACCGACTTCACGCAAGCCGCCTGCGAGTTTGACGGCGAAATCATGCGTTCGTTGCGCGATCGCGCGCAACCCGCGCGGCCCGTGATAGACCGCAAACATCGAAGCCATCACCGCGAGGAGCACCTGGGCCGTGCAGATGTTGCTGGTGGCTTTGTCGCGCCGGATGTGCTGCTCGCGCGTTTGCAGCGCCAGGCGATACGCGGGCCGACCTTCCGCATCGTGCGAAACTCCGACCAATCGGCCGGGCAAATGCCGCCTGAACTGCTCGCGCGTCGCCATATAAGCCGCGTGCGGGCCGCCAAACCCGAGTGGAACGCCGAAGCGTTGCGTGCTGCCGACGGCGACGTCAGCACCGAACTCACCCGGAGGTTTCAGTAAAGTGAGCGCGAGAATATCCGCCGCGACGACAAACAACGCTCCGGCATCGTGCACCGCGCGCGCGAATTTTTCATAGTCGTAAATCGCGCCGTCGCTCGCGGGATACTGCACCAGCGCGCCGAAAAAAGTCTCGTCGATCTTGGAGCTCCCGAACTCAGCAACGACGATCTCGAGCCCAAGCGGTTTCGCGCGCGTGCGCATGACCGCAATCGTCTGCGGGTGGCAATTGTCGGCCACGAAGAATCTCCTTCGAGTAGTAACGACCGCGTGGCATAACGTCATCGCTTCGGCCGCCGCGGTCGCTTCGTCGAGCAGCGACGCATTAGCAATATCCAACGCGGTGAGATCGGTAATCATGGTCTGGAAATTAAGCAGCGCCTCGAGCCGGCCTTGCGCGATCTCCGCTTGATACGGCGTGTAAGCCGTATACCAGCCGGGGTTCTCGAGAATGTTCCGCTGGATGACCGGCGGCGTGATCGTGCCGTAGTAACCCGCGCCGATGAAATTGCGCAGGACGCGGTTCTTCGAGGCAAGCGCGCGTAGCTCAGCCAGCGCTTCGCTTTCACTTTTCGCCTCCGGCAAATCGAGTAAGCGGTCGAGCTGGATGTTTTTCGGGACCGCTGCGTCAATCAGCGCGTCGAGATTCTCAAAACCGATCGCACGCAGCATCTGCGCGATCTCGTCGGACTTTGGTCCGATGTGCCGATCGGCAAATGTTGCGACTTCCGTGTCCTCGGCCGCGCAATGCATGCGTCAGATTACGGAACCCGACTGATGCTTCAACCAGCGCCATTATCATCGCGAGCGGAGCGAGCGACCTCTCGCACGGTTACCCGCAACCGGACGCTTGTGAGCTTCCTCGCCGTCTTTTGCGGCTCGGAATGACCGCCGCGCGAGCTACGCGTCGAACGTCTCCACGCCGTGCGCGCGCAATTGCTCCAGCAGCGCTTCGAGATGTTTGCGGTCGCGCGTTTCCACCGTGCAAAGCACATGCACAGCGGAAACATCAGAGCCGGCGAAGGCGCGGTCGTGCACCACTTGTTTAATACTCGCGCCCGCCGCGGCAATCTGTGACGCCAGATCAGCCAAGCCGCCCGGCCGATCGCTGATGATCGCGCGAAAACGAGACAGCCGCCCATCCGCGACCAGGCCCCGCTCGATCACCCGGCTGAGCACGTTGGGATCGATGTTGCCGCCGCAAAGCAGAATGACGACACGCTTTCCCGCGAGCTCGCGCAATTGCCCGCTCATGCACGCGGCCAGCGGTGTCGCGGCCGCGCCTTCCACCACGCCTTTCTCCAGCTCGACGATGCGCAAAATCGCCAGCGCGATTTGCTCTTCGTTCACCAGAATCGTGCGATCCACCCGCGTGTGCGCAATCTCAAATGCATTTGCTCCCACCTGTGGAATGGCGAGCCCGTCAGCCAGCGTCGGCTGCATGGAGATCGGCACCGGTTTCCCTGCCTCCAGCGCAGCCGAGAAACTCGCCACGTGATCCGCCTCGACGGCGATGATCTTCGCCTCCGGCTTCTTCGTTTTCACCGCCAGCGAGACGCCCGCGAGCAATCCCGCGCCGCCGACCGGCACAACGACACCATCGACATCCGGCACCTGCTCGAGAATCTCCAGCCCAGCCGTGCCCTGGCCGGCGATAATTCCCGGGTCGTCGTAGCCGTCGATGTAGGCGAGCCCCTGTTCGCCGGCGATCTCATGCGCGCGCGCTTTGGCTTCGCCGAAATCGCGGCCATGCAGCACCACGTTGGCGCCGAGCTTCTGGCAATTGCTCACCTTGATCAGCGGCGCATGCTTCGGCATCACCACCGTCGCGGGAATGCCAAGCAGTTTGCCCTGATACGCCAGCGCCTGCGCGTGATTTCCCGCGGAAGCGGCGATCACGCCACGCCGCTTTTGCTCATCGGGCAATTGTGAAAGCGCGTTGCGCGCGCCGCGTTCCTTGAAGCTGCCGGTGCGCTGCAAGTTGTCCAGCTTGCAATAAATCTCCATCCCGGTGAGCTCGCTCAAGGGAATCGAGAGCGGACAAGGCGAGAGATAAACCGCGCCCTCGATGCGCCGCCGGGCCGCCTCGATGTCGCCGAATGTGATCACGCGACTTGCATACACCGGCGTAACAGCGGCGGCAATCATCGCATGTCATCGCGAGCGAAGCCGAGATATGACATGCTAGCTAACGACGGTTGTAGTTTGTTGTATCTATGCTTTTTGCGCGTCCAGCGAGTCGCGCACGGCCCGCGCGAGCTGCTCGGGATCGAATGGTTTGGGCAAAAAGAAGAGCCCGCTCTGTTCGCCATCTTTGCTCGAGGAGAGATAGCCCGAGGTCAGCAACACCCGCGTCTGCGGATGATGCTGTCGTGTCCATTTCCCAAACTCGAGACCGCTCATGTGCGGGAGAACAATGTCGCTGACGACGAGGTCAACCGAACGCTTGTTAAGATGCTCACGCGCTTCCGCCGCGCGCACCGCTTCGATGACTTCGTAGCCAAGCCGCCGCAGCGTACGCAGCATGACGTGCCGGACGCTGATATCATCTTCGAGCATCAACACCGTTTCGGTGCCGCCCGGCAATTGCGACGAGCGCAGCTTGCGATAACCCGCCGGCTCCGGCGCGGCTACTTCCGGTAAATAAATGTGCACCGCCGTGCCTTTGCCCAGCGCGCTCTCCAGCGCGATGTGACCCCCGCTTTGCCGCACGATTCCATAACAGGCCGCGAGCCCAAGGCCGCTGCCGTGCTGATCGCCTTTCGTGGTAAAGAAAGGCTCGAAGAGACGCGCTTTCACTTCGTCGCTCATCCCGCAGCCGTTATCGATCATGCTGATGACGACGTAATCACCGGGTGGCAATTCCGGCGCCAGCGCATCGTCTGAGGTTTCCGCGACGCAGAGGTTGCACGTTTTCAGCGTTAACGTTCCGCCCGTGGTCATGGCATCGCGGGCGTTCACCGCAAGGTTGACGATGATTTGGGTGAACTGATTCGGATCCACCCGAATGTAAGCGGCGCGTTTTTTCGGGAGCAATTCGCAAAAGACTGAGATGTGTTCGCCCAGCAGCCTCAGGATCGAGCGCTCGAGATTACTGATGAGCGAGTTCACTTCCAGCACGGACAACTCGAGCGGTTGACGCCGGCTGAAAGCGAGGAGCTGATGTGTGAGCGAAGCCGCGCGACCGGCTGCGCTGCGGATTTCGCTGATGTATTTCGCGACAGAGCCGCGCCCTTCCACTTCCGCCACAACCAGGTCGCTGTAGCCGAGAATGGTGGTGAGAAAATTGTTAAAATCGTGCGCGACGCCGCCGGCGAGTTGGCCGAACGCTTCCATCTTTTGCGAACGCGCGAGCTGATCCTGCAATTGCCGGCGCGCCGTCACATCCATGAGAGAGCCGACCAGGCGCACGGCTGCTCCATTCGCTTCGCGCACGATGGCCGCGCGCTCAAGCACCTGGATGTAACTCCCATCCGCGCGACGAAAGCGATATTCACCCGACCAATTCTCCGCCGCCGTTTGCAGCGCTTCATTCAGCGAAGCGTCGACGCGCGCGCGATCGCCCGGATGCATGTGCTGTCGCCAGAAGCTGATCGTCTTGTTCGCGCCCTCGGCCGAAAAGCCGAGCAGGGTGGCGAAACCTTCGCGCCAGATCAGGGCTCCGGAATTTAAATCCCAATCCCGAACTGCATCGTTTGTAGCCCGGGCAACAAGCTGATGATAATCCGCAGTTTTTGGCGCAGCGGTTTTCCTCGTAGTGTTTTGATGCGCATCATCGTTAATAGGTGTTTGGTCTTCGCTCGCCGGCTCGCGCTTGTGAGTGATGGTTTGAGTGTTTCCTCGCATGCGCCGCGCCGTAGAGCCGCGCCAAAATGGGAGCTAAATTCATGCCGCTGAACATGGTGCGTTTCCCTCGCGTTTCCTCTGTTCCTCGCGATCGTTTAGTTATCCTATGGATAACACCGCCGGCCTTTCTCTGACTCCGCTCCGCAATCAAAAAGCGCTCGTTACCGGCGCCAGCTCCGGGATCGGCGAAGCGTGCGCGCTCGCGCTCGCCGCCGCCGGCGCCGCGGTCGTCGTTAACTATCATAGCCACCCCGAGGAAGCGGATGTGGTTGTGCAAAACATCCGCGCGGCAGGCGGCGAAGCGCTCGCCATTCAAGCTGATGTCAGCCACGAAGAAGACGTGGAGCGGATGTTCGCCGAGGCCATCCGCCAGCTTGGCACCATCGATATCATCATCAATAACTCCGGTCTCCAGCGCGACGCCGCCTTCCACGAGATGACGCTGGAGCAATGGAACACCGTCATCGGCGTCAATCTCACCGGCCAATTCCTCTGCGCGCGAGCAGCCGCGCGCGAATTTCTGCGCCGCGGCGTACGCCCGGAAATTTCCAGCGCGGCGGGCAAAATCATTTGCATGAGCTCGGTGCACGAGGTCATCCCGTGGGCGGGGCACGTGAACTACGCCGCATCCAAAGGCGGCATCATGCAATTAATGAAGAGCATGGCGCAGGAGCTCGCGCCGAAGAAGATTCGGGTGAATTCCATCGCGCCGGGCGCGATCAAGACACACATCAATCGCGCCGCCTGGGACACGCCCGCAGCCGAAGCGAACCTGCTCAAGCTCATTCCCGACGGTCGCGTCGGCGAGCCGCAGGATATCGGCCGCGCCGCCGTTTGGCTCGCTTCTGACGCCTCGGATTACGTCACCGGCACAACGTTGTTCGTCGATGGCGGGATGACTCTCTATCCGGGCTTCGCCGCCGGTGGCTGAAGAGAACTTAGCCGCCACCATGCCTTCCCGCGGGTAGCGTTGCAGCTGCCGCCCGTGCTCGGTGGCAGACTTCGGCGAATCGCCTACGGCTGCGCGGCAAACAACCCTGTTCCAAATCGTCTGCCCGGTTCCGGTTCAATTCCAGCCAGGCTCAAATCCGAACGCTCAACAGTAAAGGTCACGCGCACGAACTTTGCCTCGACTCCCACCATCGAGACATCAAACAGCCGCTTGTTCTCAAATGCGACATTGCCGTCCACCGGCACCCAACGCTGGCTCTTCGCAGGCAGCTCTTCATTCGCCACCGCGATACGCAACATACCGCGCGCCGCCGCATTTTCGTTGACGAATTTCAGCCGCTCGAAGCTTCGTGCCGCTGGCAACGCCACCACAAAGGTTGTCTCGCCCGCGTTCATCGGACAGCTAATGCTGTCGTCCTCCAAAATCAGCACCGCCGCACCTTTGTCCTGTCGCGCCGGCGCCATTCGCGCCAGCAAACCATCCGGAGTGATGCAGGCAACGCGCGCGCCGCAATTCAGCCGCGCCCCAGTCCGCGACTGGCCAGCCCGCACCGGCTCATCCGGCGCCGCGAAAAGGTGGGCTCCACAAACCGTGGCGATCACCAAACCCGCGAGCATTCGTTTCCTGGAGACAGCGACAGAGTGCATGATGCCAATTGCAAAGCTTAGATCGCGCCACCCGCCTCACGATTCCCGATCACTTTAATCGCGCCGGAATAGCTACCCTCCGTCTCCTCGCGAAAGCTTTCGCAGTCGTCGCCGGCAAAGCGCCGCGTCCCCCCAGCTCCTCCGCGATCCCAATTTTCCTTGAATTGCCTTCCGCCTTCCGCTAAGAGCGGCCAAACACCTTCACCTTTACGTTCGCCAAATCAGAAGCTGGAATCGGATGGCGCGAGCGCAGGCAGCCTCTTGGCTGCACGCTTGGTACTGCATCTGCTAAGGCTGAAGTCACCCTGTCCTTATGAGCCGCTCACTTCTTTTGTGCTTCGGCCGGTCGTCGCTGCGGCTCGGCTCCCTCTGGTGCCTCTTGTTCCTGACGCCGCTGTCGCTCCGCGCCCAGGATGCCGTCCGCCCGTCACTCGCCGGGGAACAGTCCGCCGAATCGCGCCGCCAGGACATCGAGCACATCCCTTATAACTTAATGACCGGTCCTATTAAATACCGCGTCAGCGCCACTTTCGGGGTTGAATACAACGACAACATCAACCTTTCCGAAAACAGTCCTCAGTCCGACGTCATCATTCATCCCCAGCTCAACATCGACGCCCTCTGGCCCGTCACCCAGATTAATACTTTGCGCCTCGATATCGGCTTCGGCTACGCCTTCTACCTCGACCACTCAGACCAGAACACGAACGGTATTCTTCTCACCCCCGGGTCACAAATCGCCTTCGACATTTTCATCGGCGACTTCCGCATCAATATCCACGACCGCTTCTCGCTTCAGCAGGACCCCATCGATGAAATCCAGGTCAGCAATGTCGCCGACTACGGCCGATTTGAAAATACCCTCGGTGCTTCGCTCTTATGGGACTTGAACAAGGCGGTGCTCACTCTCGGTTACGATCATTACACCTACATTTCTACTAACTCAGACTTCGATTATCTCGATCGCAACGCCGAAGAGCTGACCGGCTCCGTCGCGTTCGCCGTCACTAATACTACCAGCGTCGGCCTGGAATCGAGCTTTGTAGCCACCTACTACGATCAGAATGTCTTGAACAACTCCAACGCCTACACCATCGGCGCCTTCGTTGAAACACAGCTGACTAACTACATGAAGATCCGAGTCGCTGCCGGCTATCAGATGCTTGACTTCGACAACACCGGTTC
>QHBL01000275.1:0-7315 GCA_003244125.1 Chthoniobacterales bacterium | reverse complement strand
AACTACATTCGCCACACCGTCACCTGGAACATCATCCGGGATACCTTGCTTTCCACCGAGCTGTTCTACGAAGACGCCAATGACTCCGGCGGATTTATCAATGAGCATCTTCATCGCTACGGCGGCGCCCTTACCGTCGGTTACCAGCTCACGCCTCATGTCACTGTGGGCTTGCGTTATCAGTATACGCAGAAGGATTCGAACGTGCCGGAGCGCGATTACACCCAGAACCGCGTCTCCCTCGACGCCACCTACAGTTTTTAGATGAAGCGACGTGCCCGAGTGAAATCAATAGCTCTTATCGCCTTCTCCTTTTCTGCTTCGCTCGTGCTCGCGCAGGAACCCAGCGCCGCCCCGTCCGCGGCACGGCCACCCGATTTGCCTACGACCAGCACCGTCATGCGTACCAATTCCATGTCGGTGCTCGATGACAAAAAGCGCCTGGGATCCAATGATTACGTTAGCTTCCGTGTAGTGGAAGATCGCGATGAGGAATCGCAGCATCTTCGTGTCAACGATAACGGCGAGCTCGAAGTTCCCTACATCGGCCTGGTGCCGGCGACGGGAAAGACCTGTCGTGAGCTGGCCTACACCATTAAAAACGCGCTCGAGAGGGAATACTACTATCACGCCACCGTTATCCTCGCCGTCGACCGGGTAAGTGAGAAGTCGCGCGGACGCGTTTACGTTTATGGTTCGGTAAAAGGCCAGGGACCGCAGGAGATTCCGCCCGACGAGACTTATACCGTGAGCAAGGCAATTATCCGCGCCGGAGGCTTTGGCGATTTCGCCAATAAGCGCAAGGTCAAAGTCACCCGCAAGAACGGCCAGGATTATATCGTGGACTTGAAGCGCGTCATTGAAGAAGGCCGCACTGAGGAAGACCTGGCGTTGCAGCCGGACGATCAAATTTATGTCCCGCAACGCCTGATCAACATGTAAGATGAACGCACTGGCCGAACGAACTAATCCGGGCTCATGGTCGACTGCGTTTATCACGCGCATTCACCGCTACAAGTCGCTCCTCAAACGGCGGTGGTGGATTCCGCTCCTTACCATTTGCCTCGGCCTTTTTGTCCAGTCATGGCTCATTTTTCAGACGCCGCCTTCGTTCCTTTCTACCAGCAAGATGATGCTGGCGGGCAAGCTCAACGTTAACTCCAGCGCTGTTTACAGCGAAGATAACGTGAACTTCTACGGCACGCAGATTCAGCTCATGCAAAGCACCGAAGTCCGCCGTGGCGCCGAAGCTCTCGTTCGTTCTACTCATCCCGAGCTTCACCCGGTTCCAGTCGAAATTAATGTCCTGCAACGCGCGCGCACTTCCATTTTTGAGCTACAAGCTATCGGTAGCTCGCCTGACTACACTCAGGCCTACTTAAATGCCGCCATGCAGAAGTATCTCGACTTCAAACGAGGCATGCGCCAGGACCAGACACATACGCTCACCACCGGCATGACCGAGCAGCTCATTCAGGTGGAGAAAGATCTGCGCGCCGCCGAAGACGAAATGCTCGAGTTTCAAAAGCAGAATAACATCGGCTTTATTCAGGAGGAAGGTAACAGCGCCGCGCAATACCTGGTAAAGCTAAACCAGGACTACGCTCGACTTAAGACCGAGTACGAACTCCTGGAGAAGCTCGATCTCGATCAGAACCTCGATCGCGGCCAAAGTACAGCCAAGCCGGAAGCCTCGCCCAGCGCTTCCGCCAGTGAACAAACCGGCATGCCCTTTTCCGATGTCGGCCCCGAAGGCGACTACCTCAAAGCGAAACAGACGGTGCAGCTACTCAAAGCTGAACGGGACACTTTGGCCAAGGACCTGCGCCCGAAGCATCCCAAGATTCTTAAGCTCAACGACGAGATTACCAAGCAGGAGAAGCTGATCCAGCTATTTCGATCGGATGCGGTCGAAAAGCTCGAGACCCGCCGTAAGTCGATCGGCAAACAGATGGAGAACCTGCTCGGTAACATTAAGGAATGGGAAGCCAAAGCCCTTGATTTGAGTCAACGTCTCGGGCAATTCAACCGCATTAAGGGCAAGGTAGACCGCACCAAACAGCTATACGACAAAATGACTAACGACCTCAAGTCAGTCGACGTTTCTCAGGTAGTGGATACGGGCGATCAGATTTCGATCATGGAAGCGGCCACTGCGCCAATTTCCGTTCGGCCTGGCCTGCTCAAGAGCCTTCTTATCGGCCTTGGCTGCGGCGCGCTCGCCGGCTTCGGCATCCTTCTGCTGCTCGATCGCATCGATGATCGCATGGCTTCCTTCAGTGAATTCCAGCATCATTTCACCGAGAACGTTCTCGGCCAGATTCCGAAGGAGAAGAGCAAAGGCAAGGTCCAGCTTCTCCAGGCGGATGATCCGCGACATACCTTTGCCGAGTCTTATCGTAACGTTCGCTCCTCCATCTTCTTCATGCCTTATGACGGCCCGAGGCCGAAGACGCTGCTCATAACCAGCGCGGTTCCAAGCGAAGGCAAGTCCACCATTTCAGCCAATCTCGCCATCACCATGGCGCTCTCCGGCGCGCGCACGCTCCTCATCGACGGCGATCTTCGCCGCGGCGCCTTGCGGGAGCAGTTCGGTGTCTCTTCACGAATCGGTTTCGCCGAAGCATTGAAACAGGAAGTAAACTGGCGCGAAGTCGTCGTTCCTACTTCCTGTTCGAACTTATCGCTGCTGCCGCGCGGTAAGACGGTCGCGCAACCGAGCGAGCATCTTCTGCGCGATTCAACCGATCAAATGCTGAAGGATATGTATCAGCAGTACGACTACATCCTTATCGATAGCTCCCCGGTGCTGGCGGCGGATGATACCACCAGTCTTGCGCCCAAGATCGATGCCACTCTCTTTGTCGTCCGCCTGGGCTATACTTCAGCCCGGTTGACGCGGAAAGCGCTCGAGCTACT
Source organism: Chthoniobacterales bacterium (assembly GCA_003244125.1). Next base: position 4,396 of record QHBL01000275.1, on the reverse strand, counting down.
CTACAGTCGCCAGGTCAATGTCGCCGGAGTTATCCTTAACTACGTCGATACTTCATTGCCGGAATATTACTACTACCAGTATTCCGAATACTACAACACACCGGCTGAGCCTGCCGAGCGTCCTGCGACTCACCAGGTTCAACCTTCCTGAGCTTCCATCCGCGCGTGCATCGCACGTCTCGATCAGCTCGCTTCGCTCATGCCGCTGATTGAGTTCCCGCCGGCAGGTGTCACTGAGATCGCGCAGTCGCCCTACCTGCGCCGCATCATTCAGCGTGGCCGTGTTGTCGGCAGCTTCGCCGGCGTCCAGGCTGCGGTGCAATTCATCGGCTTCCTCAGCGGCATTCTCATCGTGCGCACACTTGACCAGCGCCAATACGCCTACTTCACCATCGCCAATACCATGCAGGGCACACTGAACCTGCTCGCCGACATCGGCATCAGCGTCGGCCTTGTCTCCATCGGCGGTCGCGTCTGGGGCGATCGCGCCCGTTTCAGTCAGCTCATTGCCACCGCCTTCTATCTTCGCCGGCGACTCGCCATCATCGGCATTATCGCGGTCACACCCATCCTCTACGCCATGCTGGCAAAGAACGGCGCGACCCTGACCTATTCCGTTTTTCTCGTCGTCGTCGTGCTGGCCGGTCTCGCCATCCATCTCGATGTCGGAGTTCTTGGCGTCATTCCACGGCTCCGTTCGGACATTAAAGTGATTCAGGGCGTCGACTTCGCCGGGGTCATCCTTCGCCTCGTTCTACTCCTCGCGTTGGCCTACTTTTTCCTCAATGCCGGAGTCGCGCTCACTGTTTCCACCGCTGTCATCTTTGTGCAGTATCTTCTGCTGCGTCGATACAGCGCGCGCGTGATCGATTTCCACGCGCCCCAACATCCGGGCGACCGGGCCGCCATGCTCGGCTTCATCCGCAGCCAGGCTGCCAACGCCGTGTTCTACTGCGTCCAGGGACAGATCACCGTGTTTCTCATTTCCTTCTTCGCCCAACGCACCAGCTCCATCGCGGAAGTCGGCGCGCTCGGCCGCCTTGCCATGATTTTTACCGTCCTGACCAACTTACTGACCAACATCTTTGTCCCAGCTTTCGCCCGCTGCCACGACCGCCAACGCATGCGCATTCTCTATCTGGAGATCATCGCCGCCGTCACCGGCTTTTGCCTGCTGGTCATCGGAGTGGCCGCGATTTTTCCGGAGCAATTTCTTTTCGTCCTTGGCAATAAATACGCGCACCTTCATCGCGAGCTACTGCTCATGGTCGGCGCCTCCGTCCTGGCCGCGCTTACCGGCACATTCTGGTCCCTCAATGCCTCAAAGGCTTGGATCGCCGGCTCCTGGCTTTACATACCTTTAACCTTGCTCACGCAGGTCGCGCTCATCCCGTTCACAGATTTCTCCAGCGTCACCAGCGTTCTTCTTTTCAATCTTCTCTCCGGCGTGCCCAACCTCCTGCTTAATCTCATGCTCGCTCTCCGTGGCTTTCGCTCCTGGCAACCAACTACCGCGTGAGCGATGTGGAATTTTCCCTATCATGTTGCGCGCAACCGCGGCGCTCTCATCCGCGTTATCTATCGCGCACTCCTGCCGACCGTCGTTAGCCGGCAAATAGCTAACGAGGAACAGCTCGATCTTGATGTCTTTACCTATTCTGGCGAAGCAGCCCTGCCGGAACAGGTCGCTTCCGCTCGTTCTTTCCTTAAGTTCGCTGGACGCCCGGTAAGTTTCACTATCGTCTCAGACGGGAGCTACTCGCGGCGAAGTATTTCGCTCCTTCGGAAAATTGATCCCATTGTTCGCGTGGTGCCTGCCTCTGAGTTTCTGGCCAGCGATGTCGCGCCGGAATTTCGCGCTTACCTGGCCAACCATCCCACCGGCAAACAACTTGCACTCATCCTTTCGCTCCCCCGGAACCGTCCCGCGCTATACTTCGATTCCGACGTTCTCTTTTTTCCCGGCGCACGCGTCATCAGCGACCTGCGCACCGGCACCGCTTTTTATCTGCCCGACTGCCAATTCGCCGGCGATGAGCGGTTGCTGCGCGACTCGCGCGAGAAGGACAACCCAGCTAACACCGGTGTGCTTTTGCTATTTCGCAGGCCGAATTGGTCCATTGCGTTCGAACGTTTTCGCGAGCTCAATGGCCCGCCGAACTTCTTCACCAACCAAACCCTGACTCACCTTGTCATGCAGACGAGTGGCGCCGAACCGCTCGATGCGCAGAAGTTCGTCCTGCAACTCGACGACCAGTTCGAGCTGGGTGATCGCTATGCCGCCCGCAGCATCGCCCTCCGCCATTACGTCAATCCCGTGCGGCATAAATTCTGGTCATCACTCATACGATGAACCGACGTGAGCGCCCGCTCCGCATTCTATGCGTGATTAACCTGCCCTGGGACGCCCGTCTCGGCGCCACCCGCGTCTGGATGGAGCTGACGCAGGAATGGCGCGCCGCCGGCCACAGCGTCGATCACTTTTCGCTTAGCGACGCTTTCCCGCGTCCGACCCGCCGCAACACCGTTCTTTCCCTGCGCCAACTCCTGTTCGTTCCGCGGGCGGCGCGGTTTATTCGAAAGAACGGCGCCGGCTATGATGTGATTGACTCGCTTCTCGGCACGATTCCTTTTCCGAAAACAAAGCTCCGTTTTGACGGCCTGCTCGTAGCCCGCTCGGTCGGCTTCTTTTGGCTCTACGAAAAATTCGATCGTCACGCGCGCAATCGCTGGCCGGAGATCCCGCGCGGGAAACTCGCCGGCCGCTTCTTCTATTCGTTCACGCGCAGGCGCGGACTGCGTTCGGCCCGTCGCGCGATCGACCAAGCCGACCTTGTCAATCTTCCGAATGACGATGAGCTCAGATCGTTGCGCCAAGATCTCCATTCCGCTCAGCCCGCTATCGTTCAGCCCTACGGGTTGAGCGAAGAACGCCGTCGCGATCTCAGCCAGGCGGCGCGTTCTCCGGAACAGCGCCTCGCTTCTCCCAAAGTCTGCTTTCTCGGAATGTGGAGCGTGCGCAAGGGCGCGCGCGATCTCGGCGAAATCGTTCGCCGCATTCGCACCGCGGCGCCGAATGTCTCTTTTCGTTTTCTCGGCACTTTTACCGATGACGCTGTCGTGCTGCGCGATCTCGGAATTGAGCGATGCGAGGGGTGCGAGATGATCCGCGAGTATGATCCCGCCGCGCTCCCTACGCTTCTTGCTGATTGCACCGCTGGCATTTTTCCCAGTTACGTCGAAGGCTTCGGCCTCGGACTCCTCGAGCAACTCGCCTCCGGGATTCCAACTGTGGCGTACGACGCACCGGGTCCGCGGCAAATTCTCGCCCCTTGCCGCGCTGAATTTCTCGTGCTCGCCGGAGACGTTGCTGAAATGAGCCAAAGGCTTGCTGCCATCCTGCGTTCCTCACCTGCGCAATACGCGGCTCTGAGCGAAAAAGCCCGCATGACCGCCGCCCAATATTCCTGGCGCGACATTGCAGCGAACACCATTCAAATCTACCGCGAGCATCTTTCCAAACAGCGCGTGATGATCTTCGCGCAGCCTTTTGGCTGGCGCTCACCCGGCGGCGGTGCACGGATTCTGCGTGCTCTTCTCCGCGACCCCATTTATCCGGTGCAACTCATTTGCACTTCCACCCAACATCCGCCGCCCCAAGCCGAGGTGAGCGAAACTCATCTTCCTTTGCGGCCGCACTTCGGTCGTCTCGAACGCTCGCGCTTCGCCGGCATCGCTCACGCCACCTCTTCGCTCTTCGCGCAGCGGTTCAGCCGCGGCCTGGCACAAATTTGCGGCAACGCCTCCGCCGTTCATGCAATCGCCCATGGCGGGCTCGATTTCAGCCACGCCTTCGACGTGGCCGAGCAGCGCCGCATTCCATTTTTCCTCCACGTGCACGACGATTTTCTTTACAGCGCGCACGTGCCGAACCTCGTCGCAAACCGTGCCATGGCGCGCGCCTGGTCTGGCGCGGCCGCGCGTTTCGTCATCAGTGATCAGCTCGGTCGGGAGTATCAAGAGCGCTACGGCTCGCGTGATTACACCGTGATCACAGATGGCGTGGATCGGATCGCCTCGGCGCCGCAATTGCGCACGGATGGGAGGCTACGGCTCTATTTCATGGGATTGTTTCACCTCGAGTACGAGTCGAGTCTTCGCACGCTGATTGACTCCTTGCGGCAGTTGCAGCGCGACGGTATCGCTGTTTCTCTGACGATGCGATGCGGCAGTCTTCGCCGCGGTAACTTTGCTGGCGCGGAATTTATCCGCGTCCTGCCCTTCGCCGACGAAACTGAAATCGAGCGCGATTTGGCCGACACTGATCTGCTTTACCTCCCGCTGCCGTTCGATGCGGAGCACGCCTCGTTCGTGCGCTTCAGCCTCTCCACCAAAC
>QHBL01000213.1:3912-6326 GCA_003244125.1 Chthoniobacterales bacterium | reverse complement strand
TCTCGGGGATATTAAGAAAGAACGCCGCCGCTTCTCTCGCATCAGTAGGCATCTTGTTTTAGTCCGTGTTCTTGTAGTTAACTACCCATTTCGGCGGTCCGATAGCTTTGCACGAGTAGCTTGGTGCCTGGTGTTGCACTGGTAAGGCTGCCTATGTGCGGATGGCCGCCATCGTAGGTGATGATCCAGCCGGTCGAATCGTTGCAGGAGACGCGCAAGGTGACGAGTCCTTCGTTGCGGATCTGCAGAAGGATTCTGAGATTCGCGCCGGTGAGAAGCTGGAGAATTTCGTCAATGCCGGGCCCGTGAGGTGCGCCGTTGACATGGAATTTATCAAAGCGGCTGTAATCAAAGCCCGCAGCCACGGTATAGAGCTGCGGGTAGGTGACGTTATTCGTCGTATCTGAAGTGTTCAGTTCGCTGCCACCCGGCACTTGCGGTTTCCGCCCGGCTTCGGCGATGAGTTGAAGAAGACGTTCTCGCGATAACAAAAAATGATCGCGCACCTGAGCCGATTCGGCCGGAGTGAGTGTTTCCTGGGCGAGGAGCTTACCGATGGACTGAGGCGCGGCGCTGAGATCAATTGGCCAGAGGAGCGCGCCATACCTGGCGAGCGCGAGATTGACCTCGTCGAGTTTAGTTAGCGGCGCGCTGCCGTCAGAGAACTCGAGACGAATCGCCGTTTCGTATGCGGCTGGAGCGTGGTTTACGTCGGCTTGCACAATGACGCTCTAGCACGGATCGCCATGGCTGCATATCAGCGACCTATCGAAATGACGAACGGGCATCATAATTGAGCGAAGCAGGAATTCCTGCAACGAGAGCCAGTTGGTTTCGACCGGGCCGACGATGCTAAGTACTCTCAGCGCACGTCACGATAAGCCTGTGAGTTTTCGGAAAGCGCAATCTCCTGGCGCAACAAATTTGCGAGCGCACCTAAGTTATTCTGATCCGCAAATTGCAGCGCCGCTTCTGCGGTGAGACGCGCCTCGTGGAATTGTCCCGCTTCTGCATAGGCCGCTGCGAGGGTGGCCTGGATAAAGGGATTCTGTGGCGCACCGGCGCGCGCGCGTTCCGCGAGTTCCACCGCGCGTGCTCCATTGCGCACGCCCGCGTCCGGGGCGGTCGCAAGCAGCCAGGCGTAGTTCTTCAACGCGTCTGCGTCATCAGGCCGGCGGGCAACTATCTGGCGAAGTAACTCCGCGGCCTCGCCGTATTGTCGCAGCTGCAGAGACAAGTTTGCCAGTTGCGTCTGCGTTTCGATATCATCGGGTTGCAAAGCCAGCGCTGCACGCAGATGCGACCTGGTTTCCTCGTAACGTCCCTCGGTCAGCAAAGCTGACGCCATCAGCGTGTGCGCCTTCGCGTCGTTAGGATCCAGCGCCAGCACATCATTGAGCTTATCGATCGCTTCCGCGGAACGACCACTTTCTAAAAGGCCGCGTGCCAGATCTCGGCCACCCTTGGGGTCGCGCGGATTGATCCGGGCAGCTTGCTGCAGGTATGGAATGGCCGAGCCTGGCTGATGCAGTTCGAGGTAGGAAAGACCTACGTTACGCGCGCCTTCCGGATTATTCGGAGCAAGGTCGTAGCTTCGCTGAAAATGCGCGAGCGCCGTCTGAAGCTTGCCTCGGCTACGCAGGATTATGCCGTAGTTGTTCTCCGCCATCCACGAGCCTGGATTCTTGCGAATTGTATCCAACCACAGGGCCTCCCCACTTTTGTAGATATGTGACTGGCTCCAGGTAAGCCAGCTTAGGACAGTTAGAATACAGGCCGCTAGAACAAGCGAGACATAGCGTCGACCTCGTGCCGCCCAATCGCAACCTGCCGCAAACAATGCGAGTGGCCCGATGCAGGCGAGATACTGGTAATGATCGGCAACATAAGTGTAGCGAAAGGTGTAGACCCCCACGAATCCGAGCAAGGGCGAGAGCGCGCCGACAAAGAAGAGCAACACTACTTCAGGTCCGCGTCCCAGACGGCGGCGCGCGAGATAAACCACGCCGGCGAGCAAGAGCACCGCTAAGAGCCAAAGATAGTCCGTGGGATGGAACCGAGAGATATCCCAGCCTGGATAGTTAAAAGTCAGTCCACCCGGCCAGACTAGCTTGCCCAGGTAAAAAAAGACCGCCCGGCTTGCAATCAACAGCCGCTCGATCCAGCCGGAGGAGTTAACTATCCAGTCCGCAGTGTTGTGGAGTTTCTCCCACGCCAATGCGGTGAGGGCCGAGACCACGCTCGCGAGTAGGAAGGGCAGTAGCTCTAGCACGCTCTTGCGGCTGATCCGCTCCTTCCTTAGCCAGAGAATAAGAAGAAGAGCGGCCGGCAGCACACAAGCCGTGCTCTTCGCGGCCAGCGCCAGCAGATAACAGCCGAACGAGGCCAACCAGTTATAGGTCCGCCTCTTTTCG
>QHBL01000213.1:0-3799 GCA_003244125.1 Chthoniobacterales bacterium | reverse complement strand
AGCAGTCGCCAAAGGACGAGACTGGCACCAGCATGACAAAGGATGTTGACCAGGTGAAGGCTGGTCGGCTGGGCACCCAGCCATCCTTTCCCAAGACGAAAGACAGTATGGGTGAGCGGAAAATATTGCGCCGGTGAATCAAACGAGAACCAGATCCGGCGCAAACCATCTGTAGCACTAAGAAGTGGGTTCGTGTTGGCGTAAAGTTCATCTTCCCAAACAAAGTCGCCGTGCCATGCCGGTTGATACACTCCTAACACAGCTATCACTAAGAGAACGCCGAATAAGACAGGGTGCAGCCAGGAGGCGGACGACTTCTCTGCGATTAGAGGGTGAGCTAGCTGATAGCTCTTCCTCGCACGTTTTCGCCGACGCTTAGCCATTCAAGTATGCCAAACCTCAGTTCGGCCAAAAAAATGTTGCAGCCAACTCGAGTAACCTCAGCCCGGATTGTGCAATAGAGAGGACGGTTGCAAACACTTCAGATGATAAAGCGCTCGTGCGAAGAACCGCAACGAGCTACGGCTTGCCTTTCGGGGTGATGCTCCGCTCAAAGTTTCTGATGTCCGGCGATGAGATAGATGCTGGCGATAGCGAGGAGGATGCCGATGGCCTTTCGCAAGGTAAGCGGTTCGTGCAGGAAGATGAGACCGAGCACGGCGCCGCCGACGATGAACATGCCGAATACCGGAACCACGATGCTGGCCGGACCTAACGATAGGGCGAAGAAGTAGGAGACGACGGCAATAACGAGCGCGACGCCGGTGCCGAGGAGTAAGGCGCCGTCAGTGGTGGCAAGGTTATTCCACGAGAACCCTTTCATCTCGCCGCGGAGAGCACTGATCGTAGCTGAGCTGATGACGACCATCGTGGCCGAGATCATCAGGACGAAGAAGCCGGAGAACCTGCCGCTGGCGGTGGCGAGCTTGACCATGAGTGCAACGAGAGAGTAGCCGACCATTCCCACAAAGGCCCACAGGAGATAAGGTTTGTTCATAACGAAAAGAAATCAGGGATACTAAAGCCAGTGCAGCCTTCTTGCCACGCGAGCGGGGCCGTCCGCGACAGAACGCTAATTATTGTCCAGGTATTGCTCAGCTATATTGCGTAGAATTTCATAGCGGTTCACCTCGCAGGGCGGCGTTAGCTCGGATGAGGCGGCGAAGTGTGTCAGAACGAGCGGGAAACCGACTTTTTGCAGCATTCGGTTGGGCGTCGGATTGTCAGATTTCGGCTCGCAGATGATGCGCTTGAGGTTAAATCGATCGTAGAAATCGAGCGCGGAAAGACAGAAGAGCCGTGGCCCGTAACCGTGGCCGCGCAGGTCGATGCGCCACATGTGTAAATGCATGGTGCCAGACTCGCCGGGTATGATGTCCTTCAGAGAAGAGTGCCCGATCGCTTCGCCCTCAATGCACCAAGACAGGATGAAGGTTGTCGGCGCCGGCGATGCAACGATCGGTTCCACATCCACGCGAATTTTTTCCGGGGATGGTATCCGTGCGGGACCGATGCCCATCCGCGCGCACTCGTCTTGGCTGAGACAGGTGAAGTAGGTGACAAACCCGTCAATATCTTCGCGACTAAATCGCCGGACGGATAGTTGTGGGGCTGGCGGAGGCACAGAATGGAATGTAGTTATCGATCTTGCTACAATGCTCTCACGAGGCACAAGCCAGCTAGTTGTGATTTAATCGACGAAGAGTGTTCCTTCACTGACGAGGACGGAACTGCCGCCGACCCAGGTTGTTTCGACAGCGCCGTTGTTTTTTTCCGCGCGCGCGATAAGCGTGCTCGGCCGGCCCATTTCTACGCCTTGGGCGATGCGCCAGGTGAATGTGCCACTCGGTCTTTCGTCGTAATGCGCGAGCAATCCAGCCAGTGCGCAGTTGGCGCTGCCGGTGGCGGGATCTTCGGGCACGCCGCTCAGTGGTCCGAACATGCGCGCGTGAATATCGAAGCCGCCGCTTGCGTGTGTATATAAATAGATATCCGGCATGATGCCCTCGGCCTGAATTGCCTCGAAGCCGCTCATATTAATCCTGGCGCGCTCGAGTGCGGCGCGATCGTTCAGTTCCACCATCAGGAATGGCATCCCGACTGACGCCACCTGGGGAGAATGAGTTTCGGCGGAGATGTTCCTGGCGCTAAGTGACAGAGCCGACGCCGCCATTTGCACGGGAATGTTTTTCCCGAGCGAAAGCGATTGTGGAGCGACGAGCTCGCACGACGTCACCCTTCCGTTTGACGCGCGAATGTCGATCGACACGAGTCCGGCTTCTTCTTCGAAAACAATCACGGACGACGCACCGATCTCGCCCAACTCACCGGTCGCGGCGAGAACGAAGGCCGTGCCGACATTCGGGTGACCGGCAAAGGGCAATTCGCGGGCGGGCGTGAAAATGCGCACGTGTCGGGTGTGGCCGGCGCGCGGCGGAAGCACAAATGTTGTCTCCGAGAAATTGAACTCGCGCGCGATCTTTTGCATTTGCTCGCCGGACAGTCCTTCTGCTTTCGGCAAAACCGCGAGTTGATTACCGCCGAACCGTGTCTCAGTAAAGACGTCGCAAATGTAGTATCGGTATTTCATAGAAGTGAGGCCGGCGCTGGCTCGCTACCAGCGCAGAAGCATGCAGGCGATGACTGCGACGGTAAGTGAGAGAACAATCTCGATTGTGGACATGGCGGAGCCGGCATGCGCGGGTTGGAACGCAGTTGCCATGAGATACATCGCCACCCAGAGCAGCCCGCCCACTATGATTGCCTTCAGCCAGTCACCTTTCATTGCGTCTCGATAAGAAAACAGCTAGCGCCGGTTTAAGCAAGTTGCGGGAGGGCGATTGCTCGAAGGAAATGTTTCCAATTCCGCAATCGCGTTCGTCCACCCAAACTACCTTCGTGTCCTTTGTGGACTTAGCGTGAGGTCCTTCATCGCCGGATGTCGCGCGATCTTTCGCATGGCTTTGCCAAGTAGTTCACGCCCCGGTGAGATCTTATGCCAGGGTGATGCGCCGCTGGGATGTGGCAGCGGGATGAGATCGAATGTGAAGAGATCGCGTTTAATAACAAAACTGCGGCCGATAACTGCATCAAGTCTATTAAATACCATGAACTGCGCGATGGCGAGGCGGCCCACCGGAATTACCAGTCGCGGACGCAGAAGGTCGAACTCGTCATTCATCCAGGAGGAGCAGTTAGCGATCTCGTCGGGCCTTGGGACGCGGTCTGCGCCGCCGGGTGCCTTGCCGGGGAAACAGCGAATGACCGCGGCGAAGTAGATACGAGCGCGCATGGCTGGCTCATCGAGACCGCACCATTCCTCAAACCAGCTGAACAAGGTTTTGCCCGCGGTGTGCGCGAATGGACGTTTCAATGTCGGCTCGCGCACACCCGGCGCCTGGCCGATGAGCATGACGTCGCTCAGAACCGGCCCGCCCGAAACCGGTGGCGGAAACACTCGCGGACAGCGCCGGCATTGCAAAAGCCGAGCGACATGCCGGCTGAGACGCGCCTGGGCTTGCGAGCCGCGCGCCATCAGCGACGGAAGAGCGAAAAAAGCAGGCTCAGCACGATGCTAATGACAATGCAGGTGACGATTGGGAAATAGAATCCGGAGCCGCCGCGCTCAATTCGAATATCACCCGGCAAACGTCCCATCCAATTGCCCAGCCCGGCCCAAAGCAGCACGCCGATGAGCACAACGACTGCTCCGATTACGACCAGCACTTTTCCCATGTCCGGCATCAGCACGAACATTGGCATGGAAACGCAGGCTGCGCGAGATTGGCCGCTTTGAAGC
>QHBL01000165.1:2712-2976 GCA_003244125.1 Chthoniobacterales bacterium | reverse complement strand
TCTGTTTCGTCTCGCCGCGCTGGCGTGGGCAATAACCACGACGGCCGCTTGGGCGAACTCATCGTCTGACGCGCTGGCGTTGGATTGGTCACGTGACAAGAGCCGTCGCGGTTTCGAACTCTTTGTATGCGCCCGTCTCAGTGATCTCCTTCAGAATTCGCACCGCTTCCCAGCATTCACTGAAGGTGTTGTAAAGCGGCGACGGGGCGAAGCGGATGACGTCAGGTTTTCGAAAATCGGGAACAACGCCTTGCGCGCGCAGCG
>QHBL01000165.1:0-2669 GCA_003244125.1 Chthoniobacterales bacterium | reverse complement strand
GTGCGCATCGTGGTGTTGAATGGATACGTGCCCGCCACGTCGTTGCGATTCGCGCGGTGTGCCGACGCAGAAACCAAGATCGGCCAACTCCGCGTCCACTGCGTTAATGATGAACTCTGTCATGACTACGGATTTGTCGCGGATGCGTTCGAGGCCAGCTTCTTCGATCGGCCGGAGAGCGCCGTCGAGAGGCGCCATGCTCAGCACCGCCGGTGTGCCGATCTGCAATGCCGACGCACCCATTCCGGGGAAGAATTCGTCCGCCATTTCGAACATGCTTTCCTTGTGCACGCTCCACCACCCCGCTAATCCGGCATCGACTCGTCCATCAGCGGCGAAATGTCTGCGGTTGATAAACAGTCCGGCCACTGCTCCCGGGCCGGCATTGATGAACTTGTAATGTCCCCACCCTGCAAAGTCAGCGCCCCACTCATCAAGCGCGTGCGGCATTACGCCGACGGAATGCGACATGTCGATTCCGATGACCACGCCATTGTCTTGCGCCGCACGGCACAGGCGTTTCAGGTCGAGAAGCTGTCCGGTGGTGTAAACGACAGACGGAAACAGCGCCATCTGCAGCTTTGGATTACTTAAGGCTTCTTCAATCTTGTTTTCATCCAGGAACCTGGACTCGTCCGGCCTAACGATTACCAAGTGCTCATCAGGATCGAGCCCCCGTAATCTGAGATGGCTTCGCAGCGCATATCGGTCCGTCGGAAAGCTAAGTGCATCGATCAAGACTTTCGTTCGCGTGTCATGCGGGCGGTAAAGCGTAGCCAGCAACTGGTGCAGGTTCACCGTCATCGAATTCGCTATCGCCACCTCGTTAGACTCGGCGCCGACTAGCTTCGCCACGCGCGCGGCCAGTGTCTCCGCCATGGTGAACCATGGCAGCTCCGCATCGAGCCAGGCGCTGATTGCGCCGGTCCTCCACTCGTGAACTACACGTGAGAGACTCTCCTCGGCAGCGCGGCAGAGTAGGCCAAGCGAATTACCGTCGAGGTAAATCTTGTCGTTAGGAACAAAAAATCGATGACGAAAATGCGCCAGCGCATCCTCGGCATCCAGTCGCTGCGCAGATAGGTCTGATGGCGATAAGTACATTTGTTGAGCTAAAGAAAAGCAACTCGACGGCGCGAAGCGGCACGCACGAGAGCCCGTGCGCGTTAGTTAGGAGAAAGCAGCTCTACGCGTCCCGTCGAAATCCGACGCGGTTAGCTACTGAAGATTAGCGGCGCCAATAGCCGCCCGCCGGCCGAGTAGCTTCTGATCTCGTGCCGAGAGGCGCGAGTGAATCGAATAAGCTGAACATGTCAGTACTCATCGGTCGTCGGCAGGCATAAGCTACCAACATCGTTCTGTCCAGACGAAATCTTTGTATGCAGGCCGTCACTCTCCTCTAGGCACAGAGTTGTTGGTACAATCTGGCAAGCATCGACCATGGCGCGCGAAACACGTACAGCGTCGCAATTAAACCATAAGCGAACGTGAGTCGTAGCGGGCCGACTGCTTCGTAGCGGCGCGGGCTCACGATTAGTCGAGCCGGAACGGCAGGGGTGCGTCCGCAGCGAAGCAGCGCCCGGAAAAATTCAACGTCTTCCATGAGCGGAACATCACGAAACCCGCCAGTCCGCTCGAAGACTGAGCGCCGGCAAAACAGGCCGTGGTCGCCGCAGCGGATGCGCAGAAGTTTGCCTGCATAATGCGCGAAGCCATCCGTTAGTCGATAAACGACCTGCCGCCGCGGCAAGCGGATGCGAAAATAACCGCCAACGGCGCGACCGTCCTTCAGCGCATGCTCGATGTAGCTGGCGCACCTCGCAGGCGCTTCAACATCGGCGTGAAGAAACCAGAGCACATTTCCACGGGCCACACCCGCGCCTGTGTTCATCTGACTGGCGCGGCCGCGCGCGCTCGAAATTACGCGATCGCAGAACGGCTCCGCAGTCTCGCGCGTGGCATCGGAACTCCCGCCGTCCACCACGATGATCTCCGCGCCCGGTGCACGCGCGCGGAGCTTCTCGAGAAACGATCGGATGCCGGCTCCTTCGTTCAGCACCGGAATGATGATCGAGAGACTTTGCACGCTGGGTGTGTCACTCGTTTGAGCTGATTTGTTTGCGCCAGCGTGCCGATCAAAATCTGATTGGGCGGGCGCAGGGTGCAGGATCATCATTAGAGACAAATGTCAGGAATCTCCTGCCGCCCGGTTATTCCGAAAATCGCGCCCCTCGCCTCACGTGCGGTCTCGCAGCTCGCGCACCGCCGCTCCCGCCTCAGGGAATGCCAGCGCCGCGCTCACAAACGTGGCTGCTGCTGCGATGAGACACCACATGCAAGCAGCTTTGTGTTTTGCAAACTGATCGTAAGTGAGCTTCGCCGCTTGCGCTGCGTCGGCCGTTGTCTTTGCCGCGAGCGCGAGCGGAATCCACGGACGCGTTTGCGCGCGATCCTTCGGACCCATCGCCGCCAACCCCATGGTCATGGCGTAAGTGCCGAGTCCGATGAAAGCGTCACCCATTTGCAAATGTGAATAGCCTTCCGTCGATGCGTCCACCTCGTCGGCGTCGAGCCCTGGCAACGGCGGTTCCGGCAGGTGCTTGATCACGCCTATTTGATAAAGCGCGATCAATCCCATGCAGCCCACCGCAGTGAGCGATGCCACGACG
>QHBL01000410.1 GCA_003244125.1 Chthoniobacterales bacterium | reverse complement strand
CCGGATCGAAGCTGCCGGGATAGATTGCGCGCCGCATGGCCAAACCATTCGCAGAGGAGGTTCGCTTTGAAAAGTTCCAAACCTGCGGACGCGTGGCGAGCGAGTTGCCGGTGAGAGCGCCAGGCCGGACATTCGCGCGATGATCGATCCATCGCCTTACCGCAGCATCGCTGTCGCGAGCACGTTTTCGCCGCGCTTCGAGCAGGTGCTGGCAGAGGCCAAACGGATGCGCGATCGCTTCGCCTCAGAGCTGAGCCTGATTTACGTGGGGGAACAATCGGCGGAAGTGGCGGCGAAATTTCGCGAGACACTTATGCGGCTCGATCTGCCGCCCGACTCCGCGATTCACTACGAGCAAGGCGATCCGGCGGAGGCAATCTTGCGCGTGCTCGAGCAGAATGCAGTCGAGCTCATCGTTGCCGGCGCGCTGGAGAAAGAGGTCGTGCTCCATCCCTTTCTTGGGAATGTCGCGCGGCGGCTGCTGCGTGAAGGCCAGAGCTCGATCATGCTTTTCACCCGGCCCGCGCGGGAGCCGGCCCCGTTGCGCAACATCGTCTTCGTAGCGGAATATTCCGACCACGGCGCGCAATCACTCCGGCGCACGCTGCATTTGGCCGCGGCCGAGAAATCGGAGCGGGTCTTCGTTGTGCGGCTCATCACCACATTTGATCAGGCGCGCGCGGCGCGTGAAGCCGATGCTGAGGCGCCCGCCGAGGACTTTGATGAGGAGGAAAAGCTGGAGCATTTCGTTCTCGAGCTCGGCCACACCGATGTGCCAGTGGAAGTGCGCTGCATCCGCGGCAACACCGGTTTCGCCGCGGCCGATTTCGTCAAATCGGTGGACGCCGATTTGCTTGTCGTGCCAGTCGATCCGCAGAAGAACCGTGGTCGATTGCCGACGAACCTGGAGTGGCTCGTGGATGTCATCCCGTGCAATCTGTGGGTGGTGCGGTGACAGCGCGTGAACTACAGCGCCTTTTCACAGCGCGCGGAGTAAAGTCTTTTCTTATTTAACGACGGTCGGTATAACGGGGCGGTGATCTGCGGATAATGTCCTGGCTCGGGCGCGAGCGACACCCGTTCGTCGGTCTGGCGATGGCAGCTATAGCCGGCATCATTGCCGCCGACTGGCTTCCAGCATCGAACATCGCGAGCATCGCGCTCACACTTTGCGCAGCCATCGTTTGCCTGCGCTGGCATCCGGCGTCGCTGGTGTATTCAGTGGTCGCTGCCGCCTTCTTTTGTCTTCACAGCTCGCGCATCACCTCTACCGCCGCCGATGAGCTGGCGCGGTTCGTTGGCGGAGGAATAAGACCGGCCAGCGTGCGTGGCGTCGTCACAACCGAACCGAAGATCGAGCCGAACGGCGTCGCGACTTTCTCGCTCAAGCTGAAAAAGGTCCGTTGCGACACGAACAAACTCCGCACCACCGCGACAGTCTACGTGCATTGGCGCGGCCAGGCGCAGATCGGCGACGAGCTGGCGCTCTTCGGAACGTTGCAGCCGATCGATCCACCGCGGAATCCCGGTGAGTTCGACATGCGCTCTTTTCTTGCCCGGCGCGGTGTGACCCGCGCGTTGATGGTGCGTGCTCCAGAGAATGCCCACCTCGTGCAGCGGCGCGGCGGCTTTTGCGTGCTGCGCGCGGCGGCCATTTCGCGCGATTGGATGCAACGCACCCTGAGCCGCGGCATCGAAGACTCGCCCGAGGTGGTGGGTCTCATTTGCGGCACGTCACTTGGCCTGCGCCACCAAACGCGCGACGACATTGAAGAACCGTTTCAACAAACCGGAACGCTCCACCTTTTTGCTGTCGCGGGCCTGCACGTAGGCATTGTCGCGTGGCTGCTCTGGACCGTCGCTGCGATTGCGCGTGTGCCGAAGAAACTCGCCACCGCGCTCATCATTCCACTGCTTTTCTTCTACGCCGCTGTGACCGGGCTGCACACCGCGAGCATTCGCGCCGCGCTCATGAGCGCCATCCTTATCGCCGGCGTGTTCTTCGATCGAAAAGTTTTCGCCCTGAATAGTCTCGCCGCCGCTGCCTTTCTCATTTTGCTCTGGGATTCGAACGAACTTTTCACCAGCGGTTTCCAACTCTCCTTCTGCGTCGTCGCCGCCATCGTCATTTTCGCGCGGCCGATGTATCGCTGGTTTCGTCGCTTCGGCCAGCCCGATCCATTTATCCCGCGCGCGCTGTTCAGTCCGTGGCGCAAACTCCAGCTCAGAACCTCGGACGCCATCGCCCGCGGCGGTTCCGTTTCGCTCGCCGCTTCGCTCGGCTCACTGCCCTGCATCTACTGGTATTTCCATCTCATTACTCCGGTGTCGCTTTTCGCGAATCTCGCCGTTGTGCCCATTGCTTATTTCGTGCTCGCCCTCGCGCTACTTTCGTTAATGGCAGCACCGTTTTCATCAGCGCTCTCGATCATTTTTAATAACGCCAACTGGCTGCTCTCACATGCGGTGCTCGCGCTCGTGCATCTTTTCGCTGCGCTGCCTTTCGGGCATTTTTATCTGCGGGATCTGTCCACTCCGTCTGCGGCAATCGCCATTACCGTGCTGGACGAAGGCACCGGCGGCGCTGCGCACGTGCGAGCCAACGGCTATCAGTGGCTGATCGATTGCGGCAATGCCCGCAGTTACGAGCGCACGCTGAAGGCGTATCTGCATTATTGCGGCGTCAATCGCCTGCAAGGCCTGCTCCTCACCCACGGCGATGCGCAGCACATCGGCGCCGCGTCTGATGTCATCGATGATTTTTCCCCTCGCGAAATTTACGATAATCCGCTGACGGTGCGTTCGTCGGTGCAACGGCATCTCGCCGGACGCAGCAGGCGGCGCTCAGTCAGTCGCGGTGACGCGCTTGTCTTCGGACACGACGTTCAAGCGCGCATTCTTTATCCACCCGCGAACCTCACAGTGACTGCGGCTGACGACGCGCCGCTTATTGTCCAGCTAACGATCAATGACCAAACATCCGTCCTCTTCGAATCCGATGCTGGCGACGAAGCCGAAGCCGCTTTGCTTGGCGCGGGCGAGGAACTTCAGAGCGACATCCTGGTCAAAGGTCAACATCACGACGGCGGCTCCGGAACGCCTGAGTTCCTCGACGCAGTTCGGCCGGCGCTCATCATTGCAAGCTCGCGTCCGTCACCGTTTGCGGAAAATGTTTCCGGGGAATGGGCGAGCGATGTTGCGGAACGCGGGATCAAATTGATTCGGCAGGATCAATCCGGCGCGGTCGAGATCCAGTTTCGCGGTGGAGGCTGGCAGGCGCGCAGCTATTCGACGGGAGAGATTTTGCGCAAGACCAAACGATAGATCGGCGCGCCATTCGCCGCGAAGTTTTGCTCGAAACGACTTCGCGGAAACTCCATCGCTTCGTGCGACCGTTCGAACAGCGCGCTGTCGCTAACGAGCCGCCGAATAGAATAGAAGTAATCTTCGTGATCCGTCGCCAGGTGAAGCCGACCGTCGTTAGCTAAAGCACGGTGAATGGCAGCGAGAAAGTCGGGCGTGACGGTGCGCCGGCGATGATGCCGGCGCTTCGGCCACGGATCGGGAAAAAGTAAATGGATCGCGAAAACGCTGCCCGCCGGAATGAGCTCTTTCAGCGCGAAGGCGGCATCGATCCGCAGCACTCGTACATTGGCGAGCTGAAGGCGTGCGGCTTTTCGGCAAACGCTGCGCACGCGGCCGGCCAGACGCTCGATCCCAAGGAAATTCCGCGCGGAATTCTGCGTCGCTAGTGCAGCGAGAAATGTTCCATCGCCGCAGCCAATATCGATTTCCACCGGAGCGTCGCGCACGAACAGGTCAGCGAACGACAGCGGCTCGAGTATCGTCGCCGGGATGAACTCGATAGCGGCTTCCTTTTCGTCCAAGGTGAGGCGACGGCGCACGCGATATTGAAACGCCGATGCCGCATGGCTGTCTAACGATCCGATGAACCGATTTTTCCTTCTCGCGGCTTCTTTTCTTCTTGTCGTCTCAGCTCACGCGGAGCCGGGCGAAACGCGCACGGCGGTTTTCGCCGGCGGCTGTTTCTGGTGCATTCAGCCGGCTTTCGATAAAGCGCCTGGAGTGCTCAAAACGGTTGTTGGTTATTGCGGCGGCACGGAACCCAATCCGACATACGATCTCGTCACCACGGAAAAGACGAAGTATCGCGAGTCGATAGAAATCACCTATGATCCGGCGAAGATTTCCTACGAAAAACTGCTCGATATCTACTGGCGGCAAATCGATCCGACGCAATCGGACGGTCAGTTCACCGACATCGGCCCAAGCTATCGTGCGGCGATTTTCTACGACAATGACACCGAGAAGAAAACCGCCGAAGCTTCGAAGGCGAAGCTCTCTGCCTCGGGCAAATTCGATAAACCGATTGTGACCGAAATTCTGCCGGCGATGAAATTCTGGCCGGCGGAAGGTTATCACCAAAAGTATTCGGAAAAGAACCCGACGGACTTTGAAGCGTTCGAAGTCGGCTCTGGTCGCAAGACATTCGAGAAGCGAAAGTGGAGCGACGAAAAGAAATGATCGACAGCGAACGGCGCCTGGCCTGAAACTGCGCGGCAGCGGCGCGCGAATATGGCGCCGTTAACGAAAGACTTCCCATGCCGCTGATCACTGAGACGACCAAAGATTGCCAGGGAATTCTCCAGCTCGGCACCGGGCGGATCACGGGCGAGGAGTTCGTGCGCGCGAGCTACAACGCGCTGCTGCTTTTTCAGAACACGCAGAATTTCAAATACGAATTTGTCGATCTTTCCAACGCGACCGACTTGCAATTTGCCGAGGAACACCTGGCGCAAATCGCGGCGCAGGACCGCGTCATCGCCACATTTCGGCCGAACGCCATCGTGGTAGTGGTGGCGCCGCGCGAGGAATTTTACGAGCTGGCGAAGCATTGGGAGCGCGAGGTGCAGGAGGTGCGCTGGAGAACGCACGTCACGCGCCGGCGTTCCGACGCGCTGGCCTGGCTCCATCGCAATCTTGCTTCGTCGAACGTGGCCGGCGAAGGAAGAGCAACTCGAGGCGACCGAATAGCGCGTCAGCGGCGAGCGCGTTTTCGTACGGCCGTGACCCAGCCCTGCAATTGCGGTAGCGGCATGAAGTTGACGACCCTGTCTGCCGGTATCCTGGCCAAGAGTGCCGCGGCCAGGCCGAGCTCGATGAATTCAAGCTGCCAGGGATGGTGCGCGTCTGTTCCTAACGAGATGCGAACGCCTTCGCGTTTGGCCAGCTTGAGCAACGCGACGTTCAGGTCCTGGCGGTCCGGGTAACAATCGATCTCCAGCGCTTTATCCCAGCGCGCGGCTTCCGCGAAAACGCGTGGCCAGTCCGCGCTCAGCCCGAGGCGGAAATTGTAAATGCGACCGCGTGGATGGCCGAGAGTCTGGATGTCCGGATTGCGGAGCGCCGCGAGGTAGCGCGCCGTTTGATCTTCTTTTGTGCGCAACGCGGAATGGAATGAGCCGAGCACGATGTCGAGTTTCTCGAGCGCGGCCGGATCCATGTCGCCTTCACCACGCGGGTTAAGATTCATTTCGATGGAGCGCAGCACGCGACAGGGGCTGGCGCGGTTCACCTCATCAACTTCCGTTGCCTGTTTCTTCAGCGCGCGTTCATCAATGCCGCCGGCGATCTTCAAACCCTTCGAGTGATCGGTGATCGCGATGTATTCGTAGCCGCGCGCCGCTCCTGCTTCCGCCATTTCCGCGATGGCGCCGCTGCCATCGCTCCATCGCGTGTGCATTTGCAAATCGCCGCGCAAACGTTTGCTCCATTCCGGCGCGCCGGCGAGCAAAGTGCGCGCTTGCGCCAGCGACATGAAATCGCGCCGAATCGCAGGCGCGCGAACGACCCGCGGCTGGTCGATCCAGGCACGAATGCGCTTTTCCAGGGATGGGCCGACGCCGGAAAACTGCGTGAGCGATTCACCACCGGCGATGACCTGCGCAGCCTCGCGCGGCCAGAGAAAGGCGGCGCGCGCCGCGCGGCGGAAAGCGCGTTGCAAAGTGCCGGATGCGTTCTCGGCCTCGCGCGCGAGCAGCTCCGCGATGTTGCTGTTGGTGATCGGCAGCATCTTCTTCAGAACGCTGCCGTTCTCTTTCATTATGTATCGCCGCGATCGCCCTGGCCTTTGGCTGCCTTGGTTTTTGATTTGCGCCGGCGATCCGCCGCGAGCGAGCGTCCGACGTTCACCTCCTTTTTGAATTCCCCTTTTTTATTTCTGCGCACGTAACGTTTGTCGCCTTTGTGCGGCTCGATCAGCGTGCGTTTCGATGTTTTGCGTGTTGTCGCCATACCAGTGAATCGCAACGGCGAAAAACGGCGGCCTCATCTGCCGTCGAGGGATCCGCTTTCGGGAGCAAGCGGGCGTGAGCTGGAGCGCGACCGTCCGGTCAGAAATTCCGCACTTTGGCGGAGGGCTCGACGAACTCGGCGTTACTCACCGTCAGCACTTCGTTCAAATGCTTGGATAATTCCTGCGCGAGAATGCTGGCGATGGCACGCGGGTCACGCGTGTAAACGGGAACGGGAAAGGCACCCGCGTTGCGATCGTAACCGTAAATAGTCCCTTCGGTTTCCCAGATGCAGTACGCGTGGCCGGCAGGATGGTTGGCATAACGGACGAGCATGATTTTGGCCCAAAAATTTTTCTCCAGCGTGTGCTGGGTCTTGACCGCGGCCAGATAATTGCAGGCTGAAACCACGCAGCCATTCAGCACCACGAGGTCATCTTCGCCGGGGTTGACAACAGCGGCCTGGCGGCAGGCGCCGATGCAATAGCAGGTGAGAGCGACGAGAGCGTAAATGGCCCCCTGGCGCAGGAATCGAGTTTTCATTTTGTGGGACGAGAAAGTGTGACGAGCGAGACACTCTAGAAATTATAACAACGGCTTCCCGATGGGAAGGATAATCTCAGCGGCTGCAGCAAATATTCACCACGAAGAACCTGAAGGTGCGGAGCAGTGATTGTTCTTCGTGGTCTTCCCGCACTTCGTGCTGGCAAAAGGCTGACTACTTCGGCCCGTATTCGAGGAGGTGAAAAGTTTCGTCGATGACCTTCGGGCGGCCGCGCTCATCTTTCTTTTCGGGGTCAAATTTTGCCGTCGCCGTGTAGATGTGATGCGTTACCGGATCGAGCGCTATGGTGCGCGCGCCGCGTTCCGTTTGCAGCGTTTGCACCACCTTTAACTTCGTGCCTTCCACTCTGGCGATGGTGAGAGTGCCATCGCCGCAGGAGGCAAAGACATTGCCACTGGTTTCGTCAAAGGCGCAGGCGTCCACACCGGAGCCGATCGGCGCGGTGGCGAGGACCTTGCCGCTCGTGCTGTCGAGCATGACCAGCAGCTTGTTGCTGCAACCTGCGAAGAGCCGGTGATGC
>QHBL01000065.1:13163-13822 GCA_003244125.1 Chthoniobacterales bacterium | reverse complement strand
TCCACGGGATCCCTCGACTCCGTTTCGCTTCGCTCGGGATGAACGAATTGCAGGTGCGGCTCCGCTGAGCGAGAAAAAATCCACGTGTCTCCCGCCACTTCGCTCACGCGCAACCAGAAGCTTGCCGCTCTCGCCTTCGTCCTCGGCGTCGCCCTCGTCTATTATGCGTCGCACCCGCTCCTGCTTTGTCGCCAGCTCATCATTCGCGACGATGAAGCGCTCTACGCCCGGCTTCATCTCGGTAATGATCTGCCTTATGCCTGGCTGACGGAGAGCGACTATTCATTTCGCCTCGCCGAAGCCCTGCTCCAGGGAAAACTCGGATTAACGGAGCCACCGCCGGAATGGGTCAACGAAACCATTCCACTGCGCGGCCGCTACTACAGTGTCTTTCCACTCGGCAGCGTGCTTACGATGCTGCCGTTCGCTCTCGCCCATCGCCTCATCGCTTTTTCACCGTCAGGCGCCGCGATCGCGCTCATCGGCGCGCTGGCGACGTTCCTCTTCCTCCGGTTCGCCCTGCGCTGCGGCCGCAATTTCCGCGATGCGGTCTGGCTCACGCTTTTCTCAACCCTCGGCACCTGGCTTTGGACCAACACCGCCATGGGAGGCGCCTGGCAGCTCGCGCTCGGCTTCGCCATGACCGGTGAACTCGCCGC
>QHBL01000065.1:0-13096 GCA_003244125.1 Chthoniobacterales bacterium | reverse complement strand
ACCGAAGTCATCCTCACCGCTCCCATTTTCATCTACCGCTTGCTGCGGGATTCCGAATCGTCGCGGCAATTACGCGCGCGAATGGTGATGCGTTTCTGCGCCCTGCCGCTTGTTCTAGGAGTTGCTACCCTCTTCTACAACTACGTACGCTTCGGATCACCCTTCGATTTCGGGCTGGCGCGTCTGCCTGGCGTGCTCGCCGAGCCATGGTATGGCCACGGCATTTTCTCCGTGCGCGCCATTCCCGCCAATGCCTGGCAGATGCTGCTCGAGCCGTGGCGACGCGTCGCCCATTCGCCCTGGCTTTTGCCAGACGGGTTCGGCGGCTCGATATTTTTCAACGCGCCTTTTCTGTTTTGCATTTTTCTGCCGCGCCCCAGTCGCAATCTCGCCGCCTGGATCGCCATCGCGCTTCTCACGTCGGTATTCTGGTGTCATGGCAACACCGGCGGCTGGCAGTTCTCCTATCGGGGCGCAATCGTCATGCTGCCCTGGTTCTTTCTGCTTCTGCTCGAATACACTCCGCTGCGCCGATGGCAGATCGCGCTCATCTGCTTTTCAATCGGGATCAATACCTGCGCGACCTTCTTCTTCCTTTGGACGAATTGGATTCAGCCGTAACTCGCAGCGCGAGTTGTAGCCGCTTCGCTGTGCGAAGCGCGCCACGGAGATGTTTCACGCTGTTGAAACAGTGAGATCAACCGCCTTTGACGAACTCGCCGATGATGGATGAGCTTTTGTGCTTCGGAGGTTTCCGCACAGTGAGCGACAACTAGATGGGCTGGAAGCTTGTCACAGTTGATCCAAACCGAATTGCTACACGGCAAGCTAACAGCTTCCCCTACAGCCCCGCGGAAATGCGGCAAGCGGCGCCGCACTTGCGCGTGCGAGCCGCTTGCCACCGGAGGGGGAACAGCCGCCTTACAATTTCGCGTAAAGATCGCCCACCGACGCCGCGCGGAACTTCCTCGTCCCGGCAAACGCGTAGTAGGGCACGTAGGACTTGCTCGGGATTTCGGCCGCCGCACAGGCGTTGCGATTGAAAGTCGGATCAAGAACGTAAGTTTGTGAATCTTCGGTCCACTCGACCCAGGCATGCGTGACGCGGCTGCTCGGCGCGCGTTTCCCGATGACCAGGCGGATGTTCCGCGCTCCGTGGGCGCGCATCCGCTCGTAAAGCGCTACGGCCTTGCCCTTGCAATCGGCCATGGGATCATGCGCGACTTCGGTCGGTGTGCGCCATTGCATCGAATAACCGTAAGGGATGCCGCGCAAATCGGTCATCCACCGGTTCACCGCGTCAAGCGACACAGTCTCCGTTTCCCTGGCAGGGGCGACTGTGAGCACCGGCTTGACCCGCGCCATCTGATGGTCGTATGGCGTAGCTGCCACCGTGAACAAGTTGGAGTCGGCAAAACAGCTGATGGCGGAAAGTGCAAGAATGGCGAAGAGCACCGCGAGCATTCGCCGGGAGAGAAAAGGCGTCAGGCTGATAAAAACCATAATTACTATGGTTATAAGCAATCATTATGCCAGCGCTCCGGCCGGCAGCTGGGGCTTAGCATTCCCAGCTTTCGACCCGCGAGCGCTCGACCGCGGAGCATTCGCGCTTTCTCGTTCGGTTTGAGCCGCGAACTATCCCAGCGCCGGCGTGGCCGCCTCCCGCCAGCGGCTGGAGCGAATCGTGCGAGAGTTCACCCGTCGGTTAGCAGGACAACCGATCTGCGCAACGAAACTCAAATGTTCCCCCAGGATAACACGTCCCGGCATCTGATGAAGGATCAACGTTCTGCCTAACCTTACCTGAGCGGGAGACGACACTACGCATCGCATCCGATCACACCTCGCACTTTCCACCACCTCGCAGCCCGCGCGTATCGAGCGTCAGCCGTCGCACGTCGGAAGCCCTCACCGGCGCGAGCACCGCCAAGCGTACAGCATCGCTTGAATAACAAATCCCTCCCTGCCAGCATTACACCATGTGCGCATTCCAGACGCGACGCAGCGCAAACACGCGTGGTAGCAGTGGTGGCGTGACTCAGCGCCGTGTCATCCGGAGCCGCGCAAACGGCGAAGAACCTCTCAGGAGGCTCGAATTGTCACGCGCAATTGGGTGACCTGTAAACGATGAGAGGTCCCCTCGCACCCGCTCCGGATGACAGAGCAGAAATTGCCGACGCGGCGCTTTGTAAATAGCAGCGGCTTTGGCTTAGTCGAGGCGGAGACCGGCGAAACTCTATCCCACCGGCGTGCCGCCGAGTTGGGCTAGCGACTGTTAGTTACAAATTCTCTCTCCATCCGCTCAACGGCCAAGTCCAGCTACCCCAGGCAAGGCGAACGCCAGCCGTCAGCGAAAAAGCGGGCGTGAAATCACGCCACGGATGCCCTTCCTCCGATTTAGTGCCGGCGAACAGAGACTGACGGGTCGAGCGTTTGCAGCGCTCCTTCCGTCGTCGCCCGGCCGCTAACTTTTATATCGTGCTGGCCGTAGATCGCCACATTATACGGAGTGTTTGTTCCCCACCGGCGGACTTTCACCTTTCGCGGGATATTGGAGCCAGTCACAACCACGTACTGCTCGACATACTGATCGTCCGCTTTAACCGCATTTGTCTGACGCTCATTCGTCTGCGCGCTTGCTGTCGTCCCAACGACCAGCAGCAGCAGTGCTGTACCCTGAAGAAGAAACCCTGTTTTCATGCAAATAATCTATGCTAACTCCCAGCCAGCGCAAGCGGTCCAACCCCGTTGCGCTGGCGAAGTGCTGCCTGCCGAATCGCACTCCCCGTGACCGGTCTACTTAGTGCCGGTTTGAGGAGGAAATGCTCGGATCGTTTCTTAAC
This sequence comes from Chthoniobacterales bacterium, assembly GCA_003244125.1. Next base: position 10,253 of record QHBL01000065.1, on the reverse strand, counting down.
ATGCCGGCGACATCTGTCGCCCCCGTGCGCAGCAGATCACGACTCTGCAGCACATACATGGCCGATGCGCCATTGACCTGATTACCCGCAATCACGACACGCTTAGGAATGCGGCTCTCGGTTGTTTGAACCAAGACGACGCGTTCTGCTGGGATGCCTTGTTGCACCCGCACATTCGGCATGTTCTTCGATTGATCAGCCGTGTTGGTATTTGCCTTCAGCCCGGGAGCCGAAAGCAAGCCTATGCCAACCGATACGGCGACACATTTCAAAACCAACGGTGTAGTTTTCATGCTTCAACATTCCCACTCGATATTGACCTTGACAAGATCATTCTACAGTTGGCTTGGCGTTTTGGCGCAACTGGTCTGGTTTTTGGCGTAATGGCTGGCGAACGTCCCATGCCACTGACGAGCTGATTTCAGTTCGTGAAGAAATTATAGCGCACGATCGCGTATAACGCGCGAATTCCATCCTCCCACGTTACCTTCTTGCCTTCCTCGTAGGTCCGTCCGGAATACGAAATGCCGACTTCGTAGATGCGATAACGCGCTTTCGCCAGGCGCGCGGTTATCTCCGGCTCGAAGCCGAAGCCGTCTTCTTTCAGGTCCATCGTTTTGATGACCTCGGCGCGCAACGCTTTAAAGCCGACCTCCATGTCCGTGAGGTTCAGATTCGTGCACATGTTTGAAAAGAGCGTAAGGAATTTGTTTCCGAGCATGTGCCAGAAATAGACGACGCGATGGCTTTGCCCGCCCATGAAACGGGAGCCGTAAACTGCGTCCGCTTTGCCGTTCAGGATCGGCGCGACGAGTGTCGGATACTCGGCCGGATCGTACTCCAGGTCTGCGTCCTGGATAATGATGACGTCCCCGCTCGCCGCTGCAAAGCCGGAGCGCAACGCCGCACCTTTGCCGCGATTTGTCTCATGATACACAATGCGGTCTGCCAGCGGCGCGCCTGTCTCCTTCAGCATCATTGTTGTCCCGTCGGTCGAGCCATCGTCCACGACGATGACCTCAAGTTCGTGCCCTTGCGTCGCGCGGACGGCGCGGAGGACTTGTCCGATCGTTGCGCGCTCGTTGTAGCAAGGTATAACGACGGAGATCTTCACGTGGATATCAGTCTTAAATCGCGTCTAGTGCGCGAGCTTCACGACGGATGTCGGGCGGGTCAAACTCTGCACGCTGATCTCCTCGCCCGATGATTGAGCGGGTAGCGAACTCAGGCTACCTGAAAGAGTTCCCATGAGCCCGAGACGGAGTGATCCAACATCTGCGGTGAGCAAACGCGCACCTGCGTTTGCACCGGAACACCCGTGGCTTCTCGGGGCCGGCCTCGTGCTGCTGACGCTGATCGCATACTCGCGGGCTACGCAGTGCGGTTACATTTGGGACGACAACTTTCATGTCACGGAAAACCCGACGCTGCGCGATCTAAACGGTCTTCACCGGATCTGGACTGACGTCAGCGCGACGCCGCAGTACTACCCACTCGTCCACACCAGCTTCTGGCTGGAGTATCACCTTTGGGCGTTGAACCCAGTCGGGTATCACGCTGTTAATGTCGTTCTGCACGCTTTCGCGGCAGTTCTCCTCTGGCGGGTCCTGCTCACGCTGCGTTTATCCGGGGGATGGATTGGCGCCGCCATTTTTGCCATCCATCCTATTACAGTCGAGTCGGTCGTTTGGGTCTCCGAACGAAAGAATGTCCTCTCGGCGGTTTTCTACTTTGCGGCTGCGCTCGTTTATCTCCGCTTCGTCGCCGCGGACGTAAGGAATCAAACAAAGAATTGGTGGGCATGGTATTTTGCCGCACTCGTTCTTTTCCTCTGCGCACTGCTGAGTAAGACGGTGACGTGTTCCTTGCCGGTCGCACTACTTCTGGTGATGTGGTGGAAGGCTGGAACCTTGAAATGGCGTCACATTCTTCCATTGCTTCCCTTCTTTGCCCTCGGCCTGGGCCTCGCTTTGGGCACGGTCTGGATCGAAAAACACCACGTCGGCGCGGAAGGCAACGCATGGTCGTTCCCGTTCACGGAGCGCGTGCTCATTGCGGGCCGCGCGCTCTGGTTTTATGCTGCGAAGCTTGTCTGGCCTGACAAGCTTACCTTCATCTATCCACGCTGGCAGATCAGCGTCAGCTTGGCTTGGCAGTGGCTGTTCCCGGCGGGCATAATCGTGTTGCTGGCAGCGCTGTGGTTTGCACGGCGTCGGATAGGACGCGGGCCGCTCGTGGCGCTGCTCTTTTTCATCGCCACGCTTTTTCCCGCGCTCGGCTTCGTCAACGTTTACCCCTTCCGCTATTCGTTTGTCGCAGATCACTTCCAGTACCTGGCCGCTGCCGGATTAATTGCGCTCGGCGCCGGCGGACTCAGCCGCCTGCCACGGCTGATTCCGTTCTTGTTGCTCACCGCGCTCGCTGCACTTACGTGGCGGCAGATTGGAATTTATCACGACTTGGAAACGCTCTGGCGCGACACCATTCAAAAGAACCCGGGATCCTGGATGGCGCAGGACAGTTTCGCCGTTGTCCTGCTGCGCAACGGAAAACCCGAAGAAGCGCTGACGCATCTGCGGAAAGCTGAGGAGATCGATCCGAACAACGTCGAGACCCAGGACAACATTGGTCGCGCCCTCGCGCGAATGGGCCGGGTTCAGGAAGCACTTCCCTATTATAGGAAGGCGCTGGAACTTCGCCCGGACTTTGCGGTTGTGAACTACGACCTCGGCAACGCGCTTCTGCAGATCGGCCAGGGCGACCTGGCGATTCCTTATCTGCAGAAAACAATTGCGCTCGATCCAACATACCTCCTTGCCTACAACGACCTGGGCAATGCGCTCCTCCAGGAGGGGCACGCGGAGGAGTCGCTCGCAGCGTTGCAAGCGGCGCTCAAGATGGATCCCAACTACATCGCCGCCCATTTTAACATTGCCAATACGCTCCTACAGTTGCGTCGCGCTGACGAAGCGATGGCGCATTTAGGTGAAGCGCTCGCGGCTCATCCGCGCGACCCTGAAGCTCTTAAGAACATGGCCTGGGTCCTTGCCACCTGGCCCGACCCAGCCGTGCGCGATGGCAGCAAGGCGGTCGAGCTCGCCGAATTGGCGACCAAGCTGGCGCCGCGCCCCGACCCCATTATTGGCGCCACCCTCGCCGCCGCGTACGCGGAGGCCGGCCGCTTCACCGACGCGCTCACGACAGCTGAGGCCGCACGGCAATTAGCGAGCAATAAAAGGAATACAACACTCGCCGACCTTATTCGCCGCCAAATCGAGCTTTACCAGCTCGGCTTACCTTTTCGCGATAACCGGTAGGCGCTTTTGAGATGCGGTTCACAAATCGTCAAAGCCCATCCTCGGAGCGCAGCGTAAGTAAGGCCGGCGGAGAGCACGCGGGGCAGGTTTGTGCTCTGATGTCTTTCACAGCTTATTCTTTGCAATCGAGACCAGTGGGAAATGCACCTGCAGGGAATCACCCCGAGCGCTTGCACTAGCTGCAACACGACATCATACTGGGGGATTGAGTGAGAGGTACGGCATGACGAGAAGACGCCTCATGAAGCAAACTGCTGTGATTTGTTTTACTTACGCAACGGCGGTTGCTGGGGCCGAGCAACCTTGCCTCAACCACGTGGGTAAGGAGCTACCGAAGTCGAAATTGGCCCGGCAGCCATGTTATGTGATGCTCTCAGGATCTCTTATTCCGCAACCATGCGAGCGACTTGGCCCCAAACCGAGCACCGCGATTCCGATGGATATCATCGGAATTCCACCTCCGAAAATACGGCCGCGATGATCCATCGCCGCTGCGGATTTTCGCACGCGCCAGTGAGATCGGCGCCGTCCAAGTTAATCCTTCAATCGTAGGGCAGAGCTGAAGCAACGTCTTTTCCGCCGGAGAAAAGCTGCGGTAGGGATTGCCGAGAGCGCCGAGATTCGGCATGGCGCGCCGGCAACGTGGAGTTCCTATATTAGTCCGCTTTCTTGACGCGGATCACGCCGGCGTTTTCCACGAACATTTTGTAGCCGAAGATATCCTGCCGGTAGATGACAACACGGGGATTGTTTACCGCAGAATGGTAAAAGACGTCGCCACTGGTCGGTTTCCATGTTTGTCCATTGGCCAGGTGGAAGACTGTGCGCGGGCCATAACCGGTATACGTTCCCACGATCGTGCTTTCGATGATTTCCGGCGCCCGCACTTTCCGCTCTTTGACAGCACGATCAACCGCCTGCGTCGCGGCTACGTCAGCGGCCTCTTTCTGTTTGCCGGCGACATAATCGCGAATGAATGCGTCCAGCTCGGCGCGCTGCTCGGGTGAAAGACCTGGCAACCCGGTACGAGCGTACGTTTCCGGATCCATCACGCTCTTCAAGCCCGGGAAAGAGCGGTCCGCGGCGAAGGAAAGATGTATTGCGATGAAAGTGAAAATAACGGCAATGCTTATCTTGTTCATTTCCCTCGCGATGGTGCGTTTGCTTTGATGAAAGGTCAATGTCGCAATCGCATTCTGAGACTCGACGCGTGTAGTGGTTTCCGCCCCTCGGGAAGATTGTCTGGCGGGCGCGAAAACCAGCAAGCGACGACGACGCCACCCGAGCTCGATTGCGCCGCCTCGCGGGTGAAAAACTACACACATCCTTCGACTAGCAAGGGCTTCCCGTCAAAAACAACAGCGGCCGAGGCTTGCGCCTCGGCCGCTGCGAATATCCTTAGTTGTCGAAGGTTACTTAAAACTTCTTCGCAATTTCGAAGTAGAGGAAGCGGCCGTATGGATCGTAGACCGAGAGGTCGGTATTGCCGTTCGCTCCATCGACGAAGGACGGGTCCCGGTCAAGAATGTTGTTACACCCCACCGCCAGTGTCGTCCCGTTGAGCATCCTATCCATAATGCTCATGGTCGAGCCAGCCACTGGAGGAGGCGCGGCGTTTTTGGCATCGCGCATACTCTTGGAGTCCTTCGGCTCGGGCACGGTGGCGCCGGGCATTTCGTTCCGGACAAACGTGTATGAGATACGACCATCGAAGGTCGCATAGTCCTGGATACTTTGGAACCGTCTGTAGTTCTCGTTCACAGGGTCGCGGCCGAGCGCATTATAAACCTTAGGTATATAGTTAGCGACGAGCGACGCTGTAAAGCCCTGCCAGCGATACTCACTCAAGAAGGTCAGCTTATAGCGCGGAAGGACTCCCACGCCCTCAGCGCCGTCTATCCCAAGGAGGTTGTAGTAGTTGTCGGTGGGCAAAACCTTCGCTTCGTATTCGGTGTAAACGATGGCGTTCGCTCCGAGCTCTAACTGACCGAATGTCTTTAAGTCGATGGTGTAATGCGCACTCATGTCCAGGCCCTCATCATGCGCCGCACCGAGGTTTCTCAGGTTGTCAATATAAAACACAGCAACCAGGTTGCCGATTAGCTGTTGTGGCCCAGTGACCGGTCGAGCACCCGTCTGCCCAGGGAAGGCGTTGAAGGCGACCAAGCTCGCATATGGTGAAGCTGGCCCCAAGGTGTTCACACTCGAGAGAATAAGCTGACCGCCAAGCGTGCCTACGATCTGCTGCTGGAGAGTGCGGAAGTAATCAACCGAGATCACCAAACCGGGGACATAGCTCGGGCTGTAAACAAAGCCTGCCGTATAACTTTCCGCGGTCGAGGGTATCAAGTTCGGATTCGATCCACCGAGCACCTGAGCCTGATCCTGCACCTGTCCCTCCAGAGTGATGGCGGGCGAAAAGCCTTGAACGGTCGGCCCCTGGGTTTGGAAGAGCGTTGGAGCGATGAACGAGTTGGAATAAGTAGCGCGCAGCGTCAGGTCCTTGATCGGCTGATAACGGAACTCGATCTTGGGAACCTTCGCGTCTTCACTGATACCCGCATAATGGTCGTAACGTCCCGCGAGAGTCAACTCCAGGCTGTAAATCCCCGGAACCTTCATCGAGGAGCCTACGATTGGAATGCTTAGCTCACCGAAGAAGGAATAAATATCGCGCTTAACCGAGATATTCCCGATGGGCACCGAGCCGATGAAGATCTCGGGTGAATCCGCGACTTTGAATCCTTCCTGCCTCCATTCAGCGCCGACTGATACGCCGATCTTGCCCCCCGGGAGCTCAAACGGGAAGCCGGTAAGCTTGGCATCAAAAACTCGCTGGAATGAGCTCAGCGAGCGGAAGTTCGCACCAAAAATAGTGTTAAACTCTTCGCGGGTGAGCTGCCCGGGGCCGGTGCCGATGGGATTGAAGGCAAAGAAATCAAGCGGAGAGATCTTGTTGCCGCTCGCGTCTACCCCTGCAATGCGTTGGTTTAATACCTCCGCATTGACCAGATTGGAGTTTACGAATGAGATGTCGTACTTGCTATAATAAGCAGCCGTTTCGAAGGTCCAATCAGGCGTGATCTGCGAACGAATACCACCGAGGAAGCGGTAGAAGTTGTTGGTATTGTCAAAGATTCGCGGGTTGGTGACGTTGTAGCGGTTAGCGATTTGCAGTTTAAACGGACCCGAAGCCGAGAACGCATCGATTGACTCCACGAATGGGTTAAACGGAGCAGGGGCTCCGCGATTTTCCGGTATTAGATGGGTCGGGTCGTTCGGGTCAACGCGCATCGAACCCAGAATGACCACGCCGGTGGTGTTGTTGAGTGGTTGAGCGTTGAGAAAGCTTTGGTAATCGGAATTTTGATAGAGGAAATTGCCAAATATCTCCAATTGCTTGCCGAAAATCTGATGGCTAGCCGACGCAATCACGTTGGTGCGCGACGTGTCCAGGGTATTGTTCGGGCGTTGCGCTAAGTCGAAACTCAAAACCTCGCCAAAGGTAGCGGACCTATAAAACTGCGGGATTGCCGCAAAACCACCTCCGGGTGCGATTGAGCCAGGCTTCACTCCCACATTGAAGGGAGAGTTCGCAATGATAGGCCCTGGGAAATGCAATGGATCTTCACCAATGGCCAGATAGAATCCGGTCGAGCCGTCCGGGCCGTTTTGATCGCGCGCAGCGCCAGCGTAGTTGGTTGTTCCATTGATGGTCGGGCTGGAGTAGCTGCGCTGTCTTTCAAAGAGCGGGTCGATCTCGTAATACTGCATGCCCACGGTCACCTGGGTGGTGTCGTTACCGACACCGCCGATGACGTACCCGCGGCGTTCGGCTACGGCGCCTTCCAAAGTCGTGCCATAGCGGAATCCAAGCTCAGCTCCCTGAAAGTCATCTTTCGTGAAGATGTTGACCACGCCGCCAACCGCTTCCGATCCATAAATAGCCGAAGCGCCATCCTTCAGCACTTCGATCCTGCTGATGAGAGCAGCAGGAAATAGCCCTACGTCGGTGAACTGAAAACCGCCGACTGAAATAGCCGCGGAATCGGCAACACGACGACCCTCGTACAAAACGAGGGTGGGGAAGCCACGAATGGCAATGATGGTGCCGCCCAAGGTTGAACCCGAGGCGATGTTCGCGTTCGACGTGCCGAGATTTCCGCCGCCAGTGAAGTCGGGGTTACGCTTTTGCAGCACGGTTAAAATTTCCTGGCTGCCGGAGCGGTTGACCTCTTGTGTCGTGAGGGTGTCCACGGGAGCCGCGGTCACTTCTTCCGCCGTCGGGATGTTTGATCCGGTGACGACAACGCGTTCGGCGCTGGCTTCGCCAGCGGCTTGAGGTGCCGGAGGCGCTGCCGGGCCGGGCCCGAGTTCAGGTGTGCGCGACGCAGGCGAACCTGCGGCCATTTGAGCGCGCGCGCTAAAGCTCATAAAGAGCGGAAGTGCGATGCTGGCGACGAGCGCCAGGCGACGAAATCCTAAGGCTCTGAATACGTCTCTACTCATGTGTTTCTCCATTGGTTTTGGTTAGGTTGGGCAACGCATTAATGAAGAATCCACACCCTGACAAGAGATTTTTTCACTTTTTTGAAAAAATTTTTGAACGGTCAGACTGAGGATTTGTCACTATGCGGTTCCCGTTTGTAGCGAGTCTTGGGCCGCTGGCCAACAAAATTTTCCGCAGTGACTTTCGTTTGCGGGGAACCGCGGATGACGCGGATTTCGCTGATATAAGACGGATCGTGGTATGTGGCACATGCCGGCGGGCTCATATCTGCGCCGTCCGCCCACTGCGGCGATTTCATCAGCAGCTTGCGCTTTTGCTTGACGCTGAATTAAAGCGCACGGCTCTTAGCGCGCGATGTCTATTGCCACGCCGCACCCGCTCATGCTTTTGCCCTTCGTCGCCATGTTGCTTTGCATCGCGCTGCTGCCGCTCATTCTGCAGCATCATTGGGAACGCTATTACCATCTCATCGCGATTGTCCTGGCAGCGATTCCGGTGACGTATTATGCGCTCGTCCTCCGTCAGCCGGGTCGCCTGATTTATGAAGCGCGCGACTATCTGAGTTTCATCGCGCTAATCGGATCGCTCTTCGTGGTGACGGGCGGCATTCACATCGGGGTGCGCGGCCGCGCGGGTCCGATCAAGAATTCACTATTCCTTCTCGGTGGCGGTCTCCTCGCCAATGTCATCGGCACCACGGGCGCATCCGTTCTGCTCATCAGGCCGTGGATGCGATTGAATCGCGGGCGTTATCGGGCGCTGCATACCGCCTTTTTTATTTTCATCATCGGCAACGTTGGCGGTGGCCTCACCCCGCTCGGCCCGCCGCTCTTGCTCGGCTATTTAAAAGGCGTGCCGTTCTGGTGGCCGGCGGCGCATTGCTGGAAACCGTGGCTCATCGCGATGTTGTCGCTTCTCGTCATCTTTTACGCGCTGGAAAAATTGACCTGCCGCAACGCCTCCGACTCGCCGTGCGAAGAAGCCGGTGACACGGCGGAGCTGACGCGATTTCAGGGCCGGCGCAATCTCTGGTTTCTCGGCATAATCCTGGCCGCGGTCTTCGTCGATCATCCGCCATTCCTGCGCGAGATTCTCATGCTCCTGGCGGCCGGCGCCTCCTATTACTTCACCCCGAAGTCACTGCACCGGCTCAACTCCTTTTCGCTTCGCCCCATCGAAGAAGTGGCGTGGCTTTTCCTCGGCATCTTCGCCACCATGGTGCCGGTGATCGATTACGTGCAGCTGCACGCGCATCGCTTTCCCATCAGCACGCCCGGTCAAAATTTCTGGGTCACCGGCGGCCTCTCCAGCGTGCTCGATAACGCGCCGACCTATCTCACATTTTTCTCCACCGCGTTGGGCCGCGCGCAGTTGAGCATCGAAGATCCGGTTCACATCGCGCGCTTTCTCGAGAGCGACGCGCTCACTCTCGTCGCCATTTCCATGGGCGCCGTCATTTTCGGCGCGCTCACCTACATCGGAAATGGCCCAAATTTTCTGGTGAAATCGACCGTGCACCAAGCGCGCCTGTCCACGCCTGGCTTCTTCGGTTTTCTGAAATACTCCATCCCGGTATTTGCGCCCGTGCTCTGGCTGGTTTGGTTCTTCACTTTTCGCTGAATGTTTACCGGTCTCATTGAAGAACTCGGCAGTGTGCTGTGGATTCGGGCGACCGAGCGCGGAACGCAATTGCAGATCGCGGCGCCGCGCATTTCCGCCGGCCTGCGCACCGGCGACAGCATCGCGGTCAATGGTTGCTGCCTCACCGTCGCTTCACATCGGCACGAGCAGATCACTTTCGATCTTCTGGCCGAAACTGTCTCGCGCACGAACCTTGGCGCGCTGCGTCGCGACAGCCTGGTTAATCTCGAGCGCGCTCTCGCCGCCAACGCGCGATTGGGCGGACATTTCGTGCAAGGTCACGTCGATTCCACCGCGCCCGTACTTGGGTTCGAGGAAACGTCGGGAGGTTTTCGTCTAGAGGTCGGTTTGCCGAACGAGTTTGCGCGTTACGTGGTGGAGAAAGGATCGGTCGCGGTGAACGGCATCAGCCTGACGATTGCTGAAGTGAACGCCGGGAGTTTCGTCAGTTGGATCATTCCGCACACCCGTCGCTCGACAACTCTCAAGAATGCGCAGAGCAGCGATGTCGTGAATCTCGAGTTCGATGTGCTGGCGAAATACGTCGAGCGGCTGCTTGTCCGAACCTCTTAAGAGCGGCTCACACGAAGTCCACGAAGGACACGACGGAAACAACCTTTATTTCACGTTTGTGTCCGTTGTGGACTTTGTGTGAGGCTATTCCGAACTGCGCTTATTTTGCGCCCAATCCCGACAAGACCGCCGGAATCGTGCGCAGCAGGATTTTCAAATCCAGTCCTAACGACCAGCGGTCGATGTAATCCAAATCCAGCCGCACCCAATCC
>QHBL01000208.1 GCA_003244125.1 Chthoniobacterales bacterium | reverse complement strand
GGGCAGGAACGCGCGCCGCGCGACGGGTACCAGGTTCATCTCACGATTGACCTGAACCTGCAAAATATCGTCGAGCAGGAGATCGACGCCGCGGTGCGTGAGTACCGGCCTGAGAAAGCGACCATCATCCTGATGCGTCCGCAGACGGGCGAAATTCTGGCGATGGCGAACAGGCCGAACTTCGACCTCAACCAGCGCAACACCGCCAGGCCCGAGCAGATGAAAAACCGCGCCATCATCGACATGATGGAGCCGGGCTCAACCTTCAAGATTGTCACGGCGGCGGCGGCACTGAACGAACGCAAGGTGCGGCCGGACACGACGATCTTTTGCGAGAACGGTCTCTGGAATTTCGGCGGCCGGCCCTTGCACGACCACAAACCCTACGGCGAGCTGAGCGTGCAGGACATTCTGATCAAATCGAGCAACATCGGCGCGGCAAAACTTGCGCTCAGTCTGGGCGATCAGAAGTTCTACGAATACATTCGGCGGTTCGGGTTCGGCGAACGCACGGGCGTGGAGTTGCCCGGCGAAATCTCGGGTGTGATCCGGCCGCCGCAGAGCTGGAGCAAGATTTCGATTACGCGCATTCCGATGGGGCACGAGGTGGGAGTGACGCCGTTGCAGATGACGATGGCGATGGCGACGATCGCCAACGGCGGCAAGCTGGTGACGCCGCGGATCGTGAAATCGGTCACGACCGCTGACGGCAAAACAATCAGCGAATTTTCGCCGCAAATCCTGCGGCAAGTGATTTCGCCCGAGACATCGCGGGAGGTGGCAACGGCCTTGCGCGGGGTGGTGAGCGATCGCGGCACCGCCGCGGCTGCCGCGGTCCCAGGATTCAACATCGCGGGAAAGACGGGCACGGCGCAGAAAGTGGATCCACACGGCGGCTATGAGCACGGCAAAGAGGTCGTCTCCTTCAGCGGTTTTCTGCCGGCCGATCACCCCGAGTTTGTCGCTTTCGTCGTCCTCGATGACGCCAAAACGTCCAAGCCGGAGCTGAACTACGGCGGGCAGGTGGCGGGGCCGATTTTTTCACGGATCGCCGAGAAGGCGGCGCGTTACCTCGATCTCGAGCCGCACCCGGAATTGCTGAAGCCGACCGCAGCTGCCAGTCGCCTGGCCGCAGCAAATGCAACAAAGCATTGAGCAGCCGCCCTGATTTCCCATGCAGCTCAAAGTTCTCCTTCGCGTCCTCACGCCGCGCGCGATCATCGGCCCGGCTGATCGCGAAGTGGAAAGCATCGCGTATGACTCTCGGCGAGTGCAGAGGAACAGCCTTTTCATTGCCTTGCGCGGTGAGAAAAGCGATGGCCACAATTTCATCGACGAGGCCATCGAGAAAGGAGCGAGCGTGATCGTGGCTGAGCGCGAGATTTCTTCGCCGCGCGCGACCTGCGTGCTGGTGGAAAATACCCGGCCTGCCCTGGCTGATTTATCCGCGGTCTTCTTTGGCAATCCGAGCCGCAAATTGAAAATGGCCGCCGTCACCGGAACGAACGGGAAAACAACGACGACGTTTCTCATCAAACACATTTGTGAGCGCGCGGGGTTGCGCTGCGGACTGATCGGCACCGTGCGTTACGAAATTGGCGAACGCATTCTGCCCGCGGTCCGAACGACGCCGGAAGCGCTCGAGGTGCAGGAGTTGTTAGCTCAGATCGTGAACGCCGGCTGCCGCGCCGCCGCCATGGAAGTTTCCTCGCACGCGCTGGCGCAGGAACGCACGCGCGGGATCGAGTGGGACGCGGCCGTGTTCACCAACCTCACCCAGGACCATCTCGATTTTCATGGGACGATGAAAAATTACTTCGAAGCGAAGGCGCAGTTATTCGATTCGCTGGCAAAGCAGGAGGGAAAGAAAGATGCGACTGCGATCATCAATATCGATGATCGCCATGGAGAAAAGCTGGTCGAAAGGCTTGGCGGAAAAATTCCGGTGGTGACATACGGCCTGTCGCAGCTCGCCGATTTTCGCGGGTCGAACTACCGGACGGAATTTGCGGGCACATCTTATCAGCTCGACGCCAAAGGCCGCAGCTACCTCGTGCGGCTCCCCCTCATCGGCAGATTTAACGTGGCCAATTCCATGGCCGCGCTGGCGGCGGCGAACGCCCTCGGGATTCAACTGCGCGACGCCATTCTTTCGCTGGCGCGCTCGCCGCAGGTGCCGGGCCGGCTCGAGATGGTTGCGGCCAAGCGGCAATTCCAGGTCTTCGTCGATTACGCACACACGCCCGATGCGTTGCTCAACGTCCTGAAAACCTTGCGCGAGCTTGACCCGCGCAAGCTCATCGTCGTCTTCGGCTGCGGCGGAAATCGCGACCGGCAGAAACGGTCGCTCATGGGCCGCGTCGCCGGCGAGTTCGCCGATCACGCCATCATCACGTCGGACAATCCGCGCAAGGAAGATCCCGACGCGATCATCGCGGAAGTGGAGAAAGGTTTTCGTTCGAATCGTTACGAGAAAATCGCCGATCGCGCCGAGGCCATTGCGCACGCGATCTCGTTAGCTCAGCCGCGCGATGTCGTGCTCATCGCCGGCAAAGGACACGAGAGTTACCAGGAGTTCGCCGATCACACCATTCCCTTCGACGACGTGCAAATGGCGAAGCGCGCCCTGGAAAATCAACCGGTGCAATTTTCATGAGAAGCGATGGAAAAAACTGTCGGGTAGCGCACGCGTCTCGCGTGCTGGTTTCGGCGT
>QHBL01000004.1 GCA_003244125.1 Chthoniobacterales bacterium | reverse complement strand
ACAACGGCCAGCTCGTCACGCCAAACTCCAACCTCATTCTCACGCCGGAAAGTGACGACCGCGTCGGTTACGTGAACTACTTTGCCGATCCCTTCGATTCAATCCTGCGCTCGGCTTCCTTTTCACTTAGCGACCGGCAGCTTGCCGGCCAGACGAGTCACGAAGGTGAAATCGTTTACACTTCGTTTGTCGCGCGGACCCTAGCGAAGCTCGGCCGGGCCGCTGACGTTCCCAACGACCGTCTCAATCATCTTATCCGCTTCTCCCATCCCGCGGCATATCCCGCCCGTCCGATCTACGAAGTCTTCTTCCCAAAGACATGGCAGGCGAACTACGCCGGTGGCGCTTTCTTCAAAGACAAAATCGTCATCGTCGGCGCTTCCGCGCAAATTCTGCACGACTTCACTGCGACGCCCCTTGATCCGGCTACGCCTGGTCCCGCCGTCCACCTCAATGTCATGGCCGCCGCCATGGCGCACGAGTTCCTTTCCCAGACCCCGCGCCGCGTTATGTTCGGACTCGTCATCGCTGGGGCGGTCGCAGCTTTCTCCCTTGCGGCATTGGTGCGCCGGCCATTGCTCTCACTGCTGATGCTGCTCGGCATTTCCATCGCCTATGTGGTCATCGCCCGTGTCGTCTACGACCATGCCGGACTGTTTGTCACGACCGTTCCGGTGCTAACGACTTTTCTCCTCAGCGGTGTAGTCATGAGCGGCTTGGACTACGCCATCGAACGGATGGAGAAACTGCGCACCCGCCGCACACTCGAGCGTTACGTTTCAAAGAACCTGGTTAAAGAGATTCTCGAGAACCCTGGCAGCTTCTACTCGAGCATGCGCGGCTCGCGTAAACCGGTAACGGTGTTGTTTAGCGACTTGATTGGGTTTACCACCTTGAGCGAGAAGGCTGACCCAGAGGAACTAGTTCGCCATCTAAACGAATACCTTAGCCGAATGGTCGGCGTTGTTTTCGAGAATGACGGCACGCTGGATAAGTTCATCGGCGACGCCATTATGGCAGTGTGGGGTAACGTAAGGAGTCAGGGCGTTGCCAACGATGCCAAAGCTTGTGCGCACGCCGCGCTCGCCATGCGGCGTGAGCTGAAAAAGCTTAACGACAATTGGAAGACTGAAGGTCGCATGACTCTGGGCATGGGCGTCGGCATCAACCAGGGAGAGGCACTGGTTGGAAACATCGGCTCCTATGAACCGCATGAACGGCTCGATCCCACCGTCATTGGCGACGCCGTTAACCTGGCCTCGCGCCTCGAGGGACTTACTCGCATATACGGCGTAGATATCCTTGTCGGTTCCACCGCTGCTGAATTGATCGCCGATGAATTTTTTCTACGCTCAGTCGCGCGCGCGCAGGTCAAAGGTAAGAGCGAGCCGGTGGATGTCTTCACCATCGTGGAAGCGCGTGACAGCAATCTCGACCAGGAACTACTCATCTGGCTCGAGACCTACGAAGAAGGCATTCGCAAATTCCGCGAGCGCGATTTCAGTCAGGCCAAGATCCTGTTCTCGCGCTACCTCAAATCCTATCCCGACGACTTTCTTGCCAGGATGTACTTGGAGCGCGCCCTCGAGTACGAGCTCGTTCCACCGAGCGAGCAATGGAACGCCGTGGAAGTATTCCAGAACAAGTAATTGTAGTCACCGCCCGCCAGCCAGCGTTGTAGCTGCCGTCTGTCTCTGGCCGCAGAACGCACGTTCTATCCCGGCAAAAAAACGAAACCGCTCCGGGCGATTAAACCCGGAGCGGCCCTGCACCACCTTGAAAATAAATTACTTTGCGAAGTCTCCCGTTGTTTGCAGGCTCTTAAAGTTCCTGAGAACGCCGGCTGCGGCAGGACTGCCATCAGCTTTCCGCGGGTAAGCGAGGAGTTGATCGGGCGGCCTGGGCTGTCGCCGGGCGTCGAATCGCCGACGGATTAATTCCATTTTGAAGATAGTAAGCGTCGGCAAAGTCATACAGACGATCCAAGACACCAAGCTTGAGACGCGCCGAGAAGCGCGACAACGCAGAGGAACATGAATTTTCTCATTGCGCCCACTGATAAATGAGCCGATGCCACCTTGCCAGAAACGATACGTAACCTGATTGTTAATTTCACGCCGGGTTGCGCGACGAAGCTACAGCGGAAATATAGTCACCATGCGCTTGAGCGAGATGAACTGGATGATGATGGAGGAATATCTCCAGAATGACGACCGGTGTGCCTTGCCGCTGGGTTCCACCGAACAACATTCGTATCTGAGTCTCGGCGTCGATACCATCCTGGCGGAGCGCATCGCGCTTGAAGCGGCCGAACCGCTCAAAGTGCCGGTGTTCCCGGTCCTTCCCTATGGCATCACGCCATACTTCCGGGCCTTCCCTGGAACAATCACGCTCCGTGTCGCGACCTACCTGAGAGTATTGCGCGATATCCTGGATGCGATGGCAGAACAGGGTTTTCGGCGAATCTTGTTGGTGAACGGTCACGGTGGTAATTCGCCCGCGCAATCACTTGCCGCTGAATGGGTGGGGGACACCCCTGCCGTGCGAATAAAGTTCCATAACTGGTGGGAAGCACCAAGGGTCTGGGCGCAGGTGCAGGAGATCGATCCCGTCGCTTCGCACGCGTCATGGATGGAAAACTTTCCATGGACACGCCTGCCAGGTGTGACAATGCCCATTGAAGCCAAACCTATGGTTAACCTCAGCTATCTACGCCAGCTCAATCCCCGCGCCTTGCGTGAGTATCTCAAGGACGGTAACTACGGCGGTCGCTATCAGCGTACTGACGAAGAGATGATGCGAATCTGGCGAACTGGAGTAGAAGAGACGCGCGAACTACTGGCCAGTTGGGAGTAGTTAATGCGCGCTACAATTGGAAAAGAGCTGGAAACTTGTAGCGATAAACCCACAGAAGCAAGAGCGAGAGCAGGGTGACGATCGCAGCTATCGGCAGACCGTTGCGATCGATGAAGATGTGATACAGATCGATGTTGACGATGACCGGGCCGAGCAAAGTCAAACCCAGGGCGACGAATCGCGGGTGAATGAGCAGGCATAATCCGCCGAGGATCTGTAGGGCAGCTATCGGGTAGATATACCCACTGCGCATGAGCACACCCATGAAAGCACCGGCATCACCTTGCATCGCTGGCATCGGAATAAAGTGTAGAAAGGCATTTGAGCCCAAAATAGCGAACATAAGGCCGAGCAGGATGCGGCAGATGATAATGAGGTACTTCATGGCGATTGAATTAGACCGGATTGGCTCTCAGAGAAAGTCTTTGGTTGGGTGACAGGCGCTGTGGCCGTGGCACTGTGACTGCTGAGAAGGAAGAAGGCAATGCATTCCAACCCGAAAGAAGACCAATGCCTGGAATTGAAGGCCATCCTCGTGGTCGACGATGACCGGCAACTCGCCTCCGCCTTGCAATGGATCCTGGCGGAAGAGAATTACCTGGTGGATGTGGCCTTCGACGGCGATGAGGCGATCGTGAAAGTGAAAGCGCATCAGTACGATGCCGTCATTTGCGATCTCAAGATGCCCCGGATGCGGGGCGATGACTTCTACCTGAAGGTGCGCAATATCCGGCCGGCATTAGCTGACTTCTTCATCTTCATTACCGGGTTCGCGACTGATCCTCATATTCGATGTTTCCTGGAACGCAATGAAGTGAAGTATCTGGTCAAACCTTTTCCGGTGCAGGGATTGATCACCTGCGTCCGGGAGCTACTGCGCTAATCGCTTTAGCCAAGTACTTGAGCGAAGCGCCAGACTTCGTGGAA
>QHBL01000072.1 GCA_003244125.1 Chthoniobacterales bacterium | reverse complement strand
CGCAGAAATGCGTCCGCGCCGGCGGCAAGCATAACGACCTCGATGACGTCGGGCTCGACACCTATCACCACACCTTTTTCGAGATGCTCGGCAACTGGAGCTTCGGCGATTACTTCAAGCGCGAAGCCATCGAGTGGGCCTGGGAGCTGGTGCGCGAGCGCTGGAAGTTTCCGCCGCAACGGCTTTACGCCACTGTCTATAAGCCCGGGCCGGGCGAACCGGCCGAGTTCGACCAGGAAGCGCATGATCGCTGGGCGCGCCTCTTCGAGAAAGCCGGACTCGATCCCGCCGTGCACATCGTCAACGGCAACAAGCAGGACAATTTCTGGATGATGGGCGACACCGGCCCGTGCGGCCCTTGCTCGGAGTTGCACGTCGATCTTACTCCGGCTGGCGACACTCGCGGCTCGTTAGTTAACGCCGGTGACCCGCGATGCATCGAGATATGGAATCTGGTGTTCATTCAGTTCAATGCCAATCCCGATGGCACATTCACGCCGCTGCCGCAGCGCCATGTCGATACTGGAATGGGATTCGAACGCGTCACGGCGATCATTCAGGGCACGCAAAATCTGACCGATTTTTCCGGCACGATCTCGAACTACGAGACCGACGTTTTTCGTCCAATCTTTGACGAAATCGAAAAACTCAGTGGCAAGAAGTACGCGAGCACTCTTCCGTCGGTGGGCGTCACTTCTGTCTCGGGCAGGGTCGGCGTCCCGCCCGCCGGTTCAGGCGTCTCGACTGAACGCACTTTCGATTCCAGGCAAGAGACGGGCCCGCAAGATGCAGCCCTCGCCGGGCAGGATGCCTGCCCTACCCCCGGCGGCCAAAACCCGGCGCGAGATCAAATCGCGATCGACATTGCCTTCCGCGTCATCGCCGATCACATCCGCACCGTCAGCTTCGCGATTGCCGACGGCGTTCAGCCGAGCAACGAAGGACGCGGCTACGTTCTCCGCCGCATATTGCGCCGTGCCGTCCGTTACGGACGCACCTTAGGTTTTCACGAACCGTTTTTCTACAAGATCACCGACGTCCTCGTCCGCACCATGGGCGACATCTTCCCCGAACTGCGCGAAAAACAACAACTCGTCCGCAACACGATTCGCCGCGAAGAAGACTCCTTCAACCGCACACTGGATCGTGGCATTGAACTCTTCGAGCGCGAAGTCGCGCGGCTCCTCCCCGCGGCGGGACTTCCGGGGAGCGCACGCGGCCCGCGTGCTGTTTCCGGCGGCCCGCCGGAAACCGAGAACGTGGCATACAGTAAGCGGCATCTTCCCCACTTCGAGCGCCCGCGGGGTAAATACGCCATCGCCTTCTCTACACTGAAGCGCGCTACGCTTTCACCAAGCGCGCGCGATATTGTTCTCGATTGCATCCTGCACTGGGCCGGCAAGCGTTATGAGCTTTACGCCGCGTGTGTCATGCCTGATCACGTGCACTTGCTCATCGAACCCTCGGTGAAGGACGACGCGACAGGGGCACCGATATTCTTTTCTCTCACGGAAATCCTGCACACCATCAAATCATTCACCGCCCACACGATTAACAAAAGCGAAGGCACCAGTGGACCGGTTTGGGAGAAGGAATCGTTCGACCGGCTAATTCGATCCGAGCGGGATTTGCAAGAGAAGTTCAACTATATCACGCGCAATCCTTGGCAGAGCAGTGTTGCCGCGCCTAACGAGGAGTATTCATGGGTTTGGTGGCCGGGACGCACAAGGCGCGCGGAGGCAGTTCGGCGGGCCGCCGAACCGAGCACGCCAGCGGCGTGCGCTCCCCAGAGCTCGCCCGTTCCCCAAATCTCCGGCGACTTCGCCTTTCGCCTTTACGACGAACAAGGTTTTCCGCTCGATCTTACCGAGCTAATGGCGCGGGAGCGCGGGCTCACGGTGGATGTCGCGCGCTTCGAGCAATTGATGGATGAGCAGCGCGCGCGCGCGCGCAAGGCTCAGAAGAAGCAGGTCATCAGTGTGGAAGATCGCAAGCTCGATCTCACGCCGACAAAGTTCCTGGGCTACGAGTTTCTGGAAACCGACGCCGTCGTTGAAGCAGTGCTGCCAGGACGATCAGCTAACGAGTTCAATATCGTGCTCGATCGCACCGCCTGTTATGCAGAAATGGGCGGCCAGGTAGGTGACCGCGGCTTGATCCATGTGCCGGGACATGATCGAACGGAACTTGGCCAGCTAACGATCTCTGACACGCAAAAACGCGGCGATGTATTCGTGCACATGACCGCGTTACGCGATGGCCGCGCGCCAGAACAGGGCGAAGCGGTGCGTGTCTCGGTCGATGCCGCGCGGCGCGCTCCCATTCAACGTCATCATACCGTCACCCACCTCTTGCATTGGGCGTTGCACGAAGTCGTCTCGCCCGAAGCCGCACAGAAGGGAAGCTATGTCGGCCCGGAGAAGCTGACGTTCGATTTNNCTTACTCCGCAGCAGGTGCGCAATGTGGAGAAGCTGGTGAACGAGCGGATTGCCGAAAATGTGCCGGTGTCATGGTCGGAACTTTCATACTCCGAAGTGAAACAGCGCGCTGATATCCAGCAATTCTTTGGGGATAAGTACGGTGAAATCGTGCGCGTGGTGCAGATCGGCGGGCAACCTCACGCGCTCGATGGTTACTCGATGGAACTTTGTGGCGGCACTCATGTTCGTGCTACCGGCGAGATTGGCTGGTTTAAAATCGTGAGCGAATCGGCGATCGCAGCGGGGATCCGGCGCGTGGAAGCTGTGGCCGGCGATGAAGTGCTGAAATGGGCGCAGCGCGAAGCGGCGAGGCAGGACGAGAAGCTCGCCCTGCTCTCGCGCAAGAAGCCGGGTCTGACGCCGCTCGCGCAGATGGCGACCGTCGATCGCGCCGCTGCTGTGCGCGCAATTGAAGAACGCGCGACGCATTTAAAACAGGTCGAGACCGAAGTGCACGAACGGGAGAAGCAGCAGGCGCAATCGGCCGAGGCTGCTCTCCAGTCGCGCGCGGCGCAATGGGCTGACGAGCTCGCGACGAGCAAGGCCGGCAGTCCGTTCCTCGTTAGCGAATTGCGCGAGGTGGATGGAACGTTGCTCCAGGCAATAATCGATCGGCTAAAAGTGAAACTTCCAGTGCCCATTCTCCTCGCCGGCACTGCGAACGGCAGAGTCGATCTCGTGGCCAGCGTGCCGAATACGATGACGGAGAAGCTGCGCGCTAACGAGATCGTGCAGGAGGTGGCGATGCTGCTCGGCGGCAAAGGCGGCGGCCGGCCCGATCACGCCCGTGGCGCGGGTAAGGACGTCAGTAAATTACCGGATGCTCTGGCGAAGGCGCGGGAGTTACTCAAACCGTGAGCTCATCGCGCTTGATCAAACGATCAGCGTGATGAATGCAGTCGCGCCCGTGGCGACCACGAGGATGACAAGGTAAGCCACCGCGCCGAGGAGGAGCTTGAAAGTAGAAAAGACCCAGCCTTGGCGATAGACGCGGCGAATCGAGAGAAAAATCTGCACGACGGCTGCGGTCGCCAGAAGCCCGATGATCCACCCACGCGCCCCCGGCAGCCAGCGCGCCGCGCCCATGGCCAGCAATGTCGTCACGACCACCGCGACATAGGCGAAGGTGTGAATGTGCAGCGCGTAAATGAGATGCTCGACGTAGAAACGACGCTGCCGCAGATAGAGCACCTTGAGGATGAAGGCGAAGACCGGGATGCAGCAGAGCATCATGGTGGGAACGTTGCTGCGCAGTGTTTCCACAAACAGTTGAGACTTCGTTCCGTCCTCGCCAATTTTGTCTTTAATCCGGCTCTCGATCCAAATCTCGGTCCCGCTTCTTTTCTCACCTTCGCGTCCCAAAGCGTTCATTGTCTCGGGAAATTCAAGATGACGCACGTTCTTCTCGCCCGATGATGCCGCCGGTGGTGACGCAGAAGCGCTCGGAGCGACCGACGGAGTTCCAGTTTGCTGTGGCTCGTTAGCTGGAGCCGCCTGACGCACCCGCTCGAGGGCCGCATCGATCTTCGCTCGATCCTCCGGCTTTAGCTTTTCCTTCATGCTCTCGCGAATAAGGAGGCTAAGCGCGCTGCGTAATTGCGCCCGGTCTTCCTCCTTAGTCGTGCCGGTGCCCTGCGCCAGCCGGGCTCGCGCGGCTTCGATTTTGGCCCGTTCCTCCTCGCTCAATCCCGAGCTAGGCGCGGCCAGTCTAGCGAGGGCTGATTGCAGCTCGGCACGATCCTTCGGGTCGAAGCGGATCGCGTTAGCCGCATTAAAATGAACCAGCTTCGCGAGGAGGAAAAAGGCGATGCTGGCCAGCAGATACAAACGCAGCGGGTGCACGTAGCGGACACGCCGGCCCGCATTGAAATCGTTCGTCAATTTCCAAGGGCGGCTCAGCAGCACGCCGATGGTGCTGAGGAACTTGGTGTCCCAGTTTAAAAACGAATCCGCAGCGTCCACCAGCACACGCCACACAGAGCGACGGTAATCCACCGCATGCTGCCCGCATTCCGCGCAGAACCGGCCGGTCAGTGCCGCTCCGCAATTTTCGCAATTCGTCAAGGCCGGCGGAATGCCTTTCTCCCTGCGCGAAAAGAAGCGCCGGCGCGGCGGTTTCAGGACGGCGCTCACGGCGCTTTCCGCTGCGATCATGCGCGACGACTCATCCATCGCTCGAACTGTAGAAAAGTTCGGCCTCTTCGTCGATGGCGGAATGGTCGCCTTAGTTGCGACGAAAAATAATAGCTGTGCCCGTCAGGGCCGCGCTCACGACGAGCAACGGCGCGTCCGCGAGGAGAAGGGGCAGCAACATGAGCGCGATACCGCAAAGCATCGGCGTCCAGTAGCCCATCCGTTTGCCATAAGTGAAGGCGACGAATCCGAGGGAGCTAAAGAGCAGACCGCCGATCAAATCCGTGAGCGACAATGCCGGCACAGCGATAAGTGGAGCTTGCGCCGCGCCATTCACACGCCCAGCGTGAATGCGGAGGGCAAACACGCATTAAGTAGTGATTGACCGATTCAATAGCTGGATGGCACCATCCCTCCGCTGCTGACCAAACAAAAGAATGCGCTCACTTTTTCGGACGAAAAGTCCAGAACTCTTGATGCGCGAAGCGGACGCGCCTGAGCGACGATTGAAGCGCTCTCTCTCCGCGCTCGATCTTACCTGCCTCGGAATCGGGGCCATCATCGGCGCTGGAATCTTCGCGCTCGCCGGCACCGCCGCCGCCGGCGAGGCCGCGCATGTAGGCGAGTCGATAGTCAAAACCCCCGTCATCAACTTCGTCATCGCTCTGGTGCAGCACACCGATCTCGTCTTCGGCCGTCCAGCGGCGGGACCAGCCGTCGCGCTCTCGTTTGTCGTTGCGGCCGTCGCCTGTGCTTTTGCCGCGCTTTGCTACAGCGAACTGGCGGCAATGATACCAGTATC
>QHBL01000214.1 GCA_003244125.1 Chthoniobacterales bacterium | reverse complement strand
TTGTTGCGCGACAAAAACCTGCGCAACGAAGTCGGCGGTTTGCTCGACGTGCTCGACGACCGCGAGAAGAAAATCATCTTCCAACGTTTTGGGCTCGATGGTGGCAAGCCGAAGACGCTCGAAGAAGTCGGCAAGAAGTTCGGCGTCACCCGTGAACGCATTCGCCAGTTGCAGAATATCGCGCTCTCGAAATTGCGGCGCGCGCTCGCGAAGAAAGAGCGCCCGGTCGATGTCGACCTGGAGATGCCGGTCGAAGCGTAAGCGATAAGCGTCGGCGGCAGCAGACCTAACTGCGACGAGCTGGCGTATAAACGACTAGCGCGCGGTGCGCAATTGCACCGTGTCCACTCGCATCTCGCCCGCGAGCACATCGCTGATGACAACGAGGTTGTCGCCTGGCGTCGTTAGCTCATGATCGCGCAGATATTTCTCCGCCGTTTCGATCGTCGCGTTCGGATCATCTGAAAACTCGATCCGCACCGGCGAAATACCCCATGATAGCGCGAGCTGCCGCCGCACTTCTTCCGCCGGCGTGAAGGCAAAAATCGGCGCAATCTCCGGGCGCAAGTTGGAGGTGTTCCGCGCCATCGCTCCATGTCGCGTGAAAACGATAATCTTAGCCTGCGCTAACGAATTCGCCAGGACAACAGCCGACGCCACCGTCTTCTGCCGCACATCCTCGAGCAACGCCTCCTTGGCGTAGCCGGCGCCGCCGCTTCGCTCGATCCGCAAGGCTACGCGATCGAGCACGCGGACACATTCCTGCGGATACGCGCCCACACTTGTCTCGCCACTTAACATGATGGCATCAGCCTGCTCGAAGACAGCGTTGGCCACATCGGTAATCTCCGCCCGCGTGGGCAATGGATTGTGTATCATCGATTCGAGCATGTGTGTGGCGACCACGACCGGTTTCCCGAGATGCGCGCAAAGCTTGACGATTTTGCGCTGGATAATCGGCAGCTCTTCAAAGGGGACCTCGATCCCAAGATCCCCCCGGGCGATCATAATGGCATCAGCCGATTTGATGATCTCCTGGATCAATCGCACCGCGGATTGATCCTCGATCTTCGCCATCACTCGCGCCTTGCTCTGGTGTTCGGCGAGCAGAGCGCGTAGCTCGGCTACATCACTCTCCTGCCGCACAAAACTAAGCGCCACGTAATCCACCCCCAGCTCCGCGCCGAGGGTAACATCAGCAATGTCCTTCTTGGTCAACGGCGGGAGATTCACCCGGACGCCGGGAAGATTGATGTGCCGGCGCGAACCGAGCGTGCCTGGCGTCAGCACCTGGCAACGGATGCGGTTATCGCGCTTCTCCAGCACGAGTAAATGAATGACGCCGTTATCGACTAGAACGGTATCACCTACCTGGATGTCGTTAATTAGATCGTCATAGTTAACATCCACCGAATAAGCTTCTTCGCTCTTGGCTCCGCGGACGGTGAACTCCAGGATGTCTCCCGGCTTGAGATGCAGTTCCGTCTTCAGGTCGCCTGTGCGAATCGCCGGCCCTTGCGTGTCCATGAGAATGGCGATCGGCCGGTCGAGTTCCTCGCTCAGCGCACGAATCAGCGGTACCAGTCTGCGCACTTCATCAGCGTGAGCGTGACTCATGTTGAGCCGAAAAACATCCGCACCCGCGACAATAAGGTCGCGAATCATCTCGAGTTTCTCAGTCGCGGGACCTAGTGTGCAGATGATTTTGGTCTTACGCATAAATCCCTATCCTACGCAGGAGTTCACCGAAGCGGCGTCCGGGCACTCTTGCTGGAACGGAATAAGTCTCGGCGGAAATGCCAGTTCATAACCTGGCAGAACAGCGGACAAGTTAGGGCTGTAGTATGGATCGCAAAGTAGTTTACCTCCCCATTTCCTACTCATCCATTTCAGCTCGCGACCAAGCCGTCTCGTCGGCATCCCTGAAGTCTCTCCCCGCGACGCCGACTGATCATGGATCAGGTTCGCATACGGAGTCCAGACAATACGCCAGCCGCGCGCTCGTAATCGCAGACAAAAATCGACATCGTTGAAGTTGGCCGGCAACTCTTCATTGAAACCACCCACGCTCTCGAAGACTGACTTGCCTACGGCCAGACAGGCGGCGGTCACCGCGGAATAGTTCTGCGCCAGAACAAAGGTGCGATTAAGCGGCGCGATAGAGTCGGGAGGAAAATGATAGAACGCGTGTGAGGCGACTCCACCGAGACCAACAACTACTCCGCCATGCTGAAGAGTTCCGTCGGGAAACCAGAGGCGAGCGCCTACTGCACCTACCTCCGGCCGGACTACGTGACTAACCATTTCACGCAGCCATCCAGGTTCAGTAGCTTCAATGTCGTTATTAAGGAGAAGGAGGACTTCGCCGCGAGCTACTCTGGCGCCTTCATTAATTGACCGGCTGAAGTTGAACTCCCCTAAAGATTGAACTACTCGAGCCTTCTTCTCTGTCTCCAACCGCGCCAGGTAACTTAGTGTCTCAGGTTCGATAGAGTTGTTATCGACGATGATTATCTCAAGTGAAGAGTAGTCTGTTACCTCGGTCACACTTTCGATGCACCTTTGCAGCAAATCGAGATGGTCCCGCGTGGGAATGATGATCGAAACAAGTGGGAGAGGCTCGGGCAGCTCGTAGATGACGCGATGCCACTCTGCATTTTGCGCGCAAGCAGTCACGCTTCCCGAGATACGGTTGCGCTGGAGAAAATCCGCAATGGCTCGCCGCGCCGCACCGCGCGCGTACAACTTGGCCTCGGCATCCTGCGCCACGCTTCCCTCGATCATTCGCCAGTGGTAAAGGACACGCGGTATGTGCACGATTTGTTCATCTCGCAGACGCTCGACGCAACGCAGCGCCAGGTCGTAATCCTGCGAGCCCTCGAAACCTTCACGGAAGCCGCGAATCTCGCGAAGCAGGGAATGCCGGTAGATTCCGAGATGGCTGATACAATTTTGCCCAAGTAGAAGCTCCGGATTCCAATCGGATTTGAAATAAGGTCGGCAACGTTCCCCCGTTTCATCGAGCTTATCTTCATCCGAGTAGAGCAGCCCGGCGTTCGGCACTTGGTTGATAGTGATAGCCGCGATGGCCAGTGCCTGTTCGGGCAGAAGATCGTCCTGATCGAGCAACGCGATCCATTCTCCGGTTGCTAGTTCCAGGGCCGAATTCGAGCAGGCGGAGATATGACCATTCTTCCGGCGGAAGACCACTTTGATGCGCTTATCCTCCAGGGCGCACTGCTCCAGAAACGGCCTGACCTCGACGTCCGTGGAAGCATCGTCGGCGATGCAAAGTTCCCACCGTTGGTAGATCTGGCGGCGGACGCTATCCATCGCCTCCCGCAGTAATGGCGGGTCGGGATTGAAGACCGGCAGGACAACCGAGATCAATGGCTGGCGAAGCAACGCTCGCACTCGGCGGCGAATGACGGCCCGCTCGCCGGCGTCGAGTGTATCGAAGCGGGCAATCCATGTCTTGTTTCTCCTGTCGTCGCGTTCTCGGTGGAAAACGCCGCGCTGCGCCTGATCGACCAGAGCAACAACGCGCTCGCACAAATGATCGATCTGGAACTCGAGATGCCAGGTGTATCTTGCC
>QHBL01000307.1:1222-9827 GCA_003244125.1 Chthoniobacterales bacterium | reverse complement strand
AGTCGCGGCCCCATTGAAGCCAATCGGCGCGGGAAAGGGTGTTTTCGCCCACCGTGCATCTCCGCGACTAGCTGGTCGAGACCCTCTTTTCTTCCACGTCGTCCATTTCTGCTCGAGAATCGAGATCAAGAACCGCCCTGCCCTGACCGCTTCTCACTTTGGCGGGCGAGCAGCCAGCAAAGATCGGAAAGCCGGTTAAGATAGCGCAGGATCTCTGGGTTCGTATCCGTTAAGGCAGCGACGCACCGCTCCGCGCGCCGGCAAGCCGTGCGCGCCAGGTCCAGCGCAGCGGATTCCATTGAAGCGCCGGGCACAACCCAGTCGTTGAACTTCATTTCATCGGCGCGCTCGATTTCGTCGATCAGCGCAGTCACCCGATCGGTCATCGCGCTCGTTGTAATAATGAATCCATCCTTTTCATACCGCGGCAAATCTTCCGGGACTGTCGCTAGCTCACCCATCACCGTGATTAGCTCTAGCTGGATCGATCGAACTTTTTCGCGCGTCAACTTGTCGGTAGCGGCGGCGCGCGCCAGCCCGAGAGCGCTATTCAACTCATCAATGGAACCGCAAGCTTCCACCCGCTCATGCGTCTTAGGCACGCGCCGCCCATACATGAGCGAGGTCTCGCCTTTGTCGCCCGTTTTGGTCGCGATCGACATCAGGGAATGCCGGAGCGCTGCAGGATCGGAGCAGTGCCTAAAAGCACCGCCCATCACTCCACCGCCGTTACGCCATCACTTCACGATTAGCCGATAGCCGGCTGTGGCTCCGCGTCCTCCATCACGGGCGCGCCGATCGGCTCACCTTTCTCGATTAGCCGAATCTCGCGATGTTTCGGGAAGCCAGTTCCCGCCGGAATAAGGTGACCCATGATCACGTTTTCCTTAAACCCGCGCAACTTGTCCACCTTGCCGAGTGTCGCCGCTTCAGTGAGCACACGCGTAGTATCCTGGAATGATGCCGCGGAGATAAAGCTATCCGTTTCAAGCGAAGCTTTCGTGATTCCGAGCAATACCGGCACGGCTTCCGCGGGCTTGCCGCCTTGTTCGGTCACGCGCTTGTTCTCGTTCTCGAACTCGAGCTTATCCACCTGGTCACCCCAGAGCAGCGAGGTGTCGCCTGGATCGGTGATCTTCACCTTGCGCAACATCTGCCGCACGATGATCTCGATGTGCTTGTCGTTAATCTCCACGCCTTGCAGCCGGTAAACCTCCTGCACCTCGTTAACCAAGTGTTCCTGTAAATCCTGCGGCCCGCAGACCTCGAGAATTTCGTGCGGCACCACCGGACCTTCGGTCAGCTGTTGACCTTTGCGCACGAAGTCGCCCTTAAAGACGATGATGTGTTTTGTTAGCGGAATGAGATGCTCTTCTTCGGAGGCTGTATCAACGTCCTTCAAGATAAGTCGCCGTTTACCGCGAACAGTTCCGCCCATCTCGACGATGCCATCGATCTTGGCGATCTCAGCCGCATCCTTCGGGCGCCGCGCCTCGAAGAGTTCAGCTACGCGCGGCAGGCCGCCGGTGATATCTTTCGTTTTCGCCACCTTTCGCGGTGTCTTCGCCAACAACGCCCCGGCGCGAATTTTGTCACCTTCTTCCACTACGACGTGCGCGCCCGCGGGAATCGAGTAGCTCGCGAGCACTTCCTTCTTCTCGCCCACGACCACGATCTGTGGATGCAAATCTTCCTTATGCTCGATGATCACTGTCCCCATCAGGCCAGTCGCTTCGTCAACGTCGCGTTTGATGGTCACGCCCGCAATCATGTCACGGAACTCGATCTTACCAGACTTGTCGGTCAGAATCGGCACGTTATATGGATCCCATTGCACGAAGGTTTCGCCCTTCTTTACTTCGGCGCCGTCTGCTTTCGAGACGACCGAGCCGATGACCACGTTGTAACGTTCCAGCTCGCGACCTTCCGCGTTGTGCACGCCGATGGAGCCGTTCTTGTTCAGCACAATCCAGCTGCCGTCGAGCGCTTGCACCGTGCGCAGATCATTAAACTGAATCCGGCCGTCGTTCTTAGCTTTGATAATAGGCTGCTTAAACGTCTGGCTCGCCGTTCCGCCGATGTGGAACGTACGCATCGTTAGCTGCGTTCCAGGTTCGCCAATGGATTGCGCCGCAATAATTCCGACCGCTTCGCCGAGCTTGACGAATTGCCCGGTGGCAAGGTTGCGTCCGTAGCACATTGCACAGACACCGCGACCACATTCACAAGTCAGCACTGAGCGAATCTTCAAACTCTCAACTCCGATGCGCTGCAAGTCCGCCGCAATTTTTTCGTCGATAAGCTGGTTAGCTTTAACTATTTTCTTCTTCTTTTCGACTGGATCAGCAATCGTCTCGCAGCTCACCCGGCCGATAATACGCTGGCCGAGATCAACGACTTCCTCGTCGCCCTCGTAGATAGAACGAACCGTGATCCCATTCACCGTACCGCAATCCGGCTCGTTGATAATCACATCCTGCGCCGCATCGACCAGCTTGCGGGTGAGGTAACCCGAGTCCGCTGTCTTAAGGGCGGTATCGGCCAGACCTTTCCGCGCGCCGTGAGTGGAGATGAAATACTCCAACACACTTAAACCTTCACGAAAGTTAGAAGTAATCGGTCGCTCGATAATTTCGCCGCTCGGCTTCGCCATCAAACCGCGCATACCTGCGAGCTGGCGCACCTGTTGACGGTTGCCACGGGCGCCCGAGTCCACCATGAGATAAACCGGGTTCAGCTCCTTGCGTCCGTCGTTGTGTTCGAGGGTGCGGAACATGACATTGGAAATCTCGTCACCGGCATGTGTCCAAATATCGATGATCTTGTTGTAACGCTCGCCATCGGTGATGATGCCTTTGCGGTACTGCTGCTCGACCGTCTTGATTTGCTTGTAGGCGTTATCTAGCTCGATCTGCTTCTCTTTCGGAATAATCATATCCGAAATACCGATGGAGACGCCAGCCTTGGTAGCTTCGCGGAAACCGAGTTCCTTGAGTTTGTCGAGTGTCTCCACAGTTCCCTCTTGTCCCGCAACCTGATAGCAACGCCAGATAATATCGCTAAGCTGCTTCTTACCCGCAGCCTTGTTGAAGAAGCCCATGTTCTTGGGCCATATCTGATTGAAGATAACGCGGCCCGCGGTGGTCTCCATCACGCGCGCATCCTTGTTGCCATAGATGGTATCGCGGCCGAAATCCGGATTCCTAAAACGAATGCGGTCATGAGTTTTAACCGAACCTTCCGACATGGCGAACTCGACCTCGACCGCTTCGGAGAACAAGGGCAACCGTGAGTCGGCATCACTACCCGCCGCACGCCGCGGGTTCTGCGTCAGGTAATAACAGCCAAGTGTGATGTCCTGCGACGGCGTGGTGATTGGCTTTCCGCTCGAAGGGGAAAAGATGTTATTCGGCGCGAGCATCAGCATGCGCGCTTCCATCTGAGCTTCGACCGACAGCGGAACGTGCACCGCCATCTGATCGCCATCGAAGTCAGCATTGTAGGCCGTGCAAACCAGGGGATGAATACGAATCGCTTCGCCTTCGATCAACTGCGGTTCGAAAGCCTGAATGGAAAGGCGATGCAAAGTCGGCGCCCGGTTGAGCAGGACTGGATGTCCACGAGTAACCTCATCGAGAATGTCCCACACTTCCGGTGTCTGGCGCTCGATCATCTTCTTCGCGCTGCGCACCGTGTGCACATAGCCGAGATCTTTCAGGCGGCGGATGATGAACGGCTCGAACAACACCAGCGCCATCTTCTTGGGCAAACCGCACTGGTGCAGCTTTAGCTCCGGGCCTATTACGATGACGGAGCGACCCGAGTAGTCAACGCGCTTACCTAACAAGTTCTGGCGGAAACGACCGCCTTTACCCTTGAGCATGTCACTGAGTGACTTCAGCGGGCGATTACCAGCGCCGGTCACGGCGCGACCATGACGGCCGTTATCGAACAAAGCATCGACTGCTTCCTGAAGCATGCGCTTCTCGTTGCGGATAATTACGTCCGGCGTTTTTAGCTGGAGAAGGTTCTTCAACCTGTTGTTCCGGTTAATGACGCGGCGATAGAGATCGTTCAGATCGGAAGTAGCAAACCTTCCGCCTTCGAGAGGAACGAGCGGGCGCAGATCAGGAGGAATGACCGGAAGAACTTCCAGCACCATCCACTCGGGGCGGGCGTGAGAAGATATGAAACCCTGAACCAGCTTCAGGCGCTTCGCGAGCTTCTTGCGAATCTGCTTGCTCTTGGTGTTACCCATCGCCTGTTCCAGCTCCTTGTTGAGCTTGTGCAGATCAATCTCAGCAAGCAGTTTCTTGACTGCCTCCGCGCCCATGCCAGCGGTAAAACCTTCGCCGTATTGCTCCTGAGCTTCGCGGAACTCTACCTCGTTAAGCAGCTGCGTCTTTTGCAGCGGCGTCTGGCCGGGATCAACGACAATGTAGTCTTCATAATAGATGACGCGCTCAAGTTGCCGCGCGCTCATGTCGAGCATAAGTCCAAGTCGCGAGGGCATGCATTTGTAGAACCAGATGTGTGAGACCGGCACAGCCAGCTCGATGTGACCCATCCGCTCGCGGCGCACCCGCGCCAGCGTCACTTCCACACCGCAACGGTCGCAGATAACGCCTTTATGCTTGATTCGCTTGTATTTTCCGCAGGAGCACTCCCAGTCGCGAGTAGGACCGAAGATGCGCTCGCAAAATAGTCCGCCCTTCTCCGGCTTGAAGGTTCGATAGTTAATCGTCTCCGGATTCTTTACTTCACCTTTGCTCCATGAGCGCATGGTGTCGCTCGAAGCCACGCCAATCGCGACCTGATCGAAACCAACCGCTCTCTCTTCACCTACTAACTCCCGCCAGGAATGTTCGTTCATCTGTAATTATTTATCGTTAGCTACTAAAATTAACCTAACCCACACGGCTTGGACTGGTCTCCTGTCATTCCGACCGAAGTGGAGGAATCTTTAGCTATTCCTCCGAGAGAAATGATTAGAGATGTCTCGGCTTCGCTCGACATGACAGTGTCAGGATGCGGTATCAAAGACGCTTGTTGGCGCCTGACCACCGACTTTGACGTCGAGGCCCAGGCTCTGCATTTCCTTGATCAGCACGTTGAAAGATTCCGGTGTGCCCGCCTCGAGCGAGTTATCGCCTTTGACGATTGACTCGTAGATACGGGTGCGACCCTGGACGTCGTCGGACTTGACCGTGAGCAACTCCTGCAAAGTGTAGGCCGCGCCGTAAGCCTCGAGCGCCCACACTTCCATCTCACCGAATCGCTGACCGCCGTATTGCGCCTTGCCGCCGAGCGGTTGTTGCGTGACGAGCGAGTAAGGTCCGACCGCGCGGGCGTGAATCTTATCCGCGACCAGGTGGCCGAGCTTCATCATGTAGATGTAGCCAACGACGACTTCCTGGTCGAACGCATCGCCGGTGCGGCCATCAAACAGGCGCGCTTTGCCGTTCTCCTGCACCCAGGAGAAGCCATCCTGCTTCTTCGCGTCCTTCAGGTATTCGCGAATCTTCGCCTCGGCAATACCATCGAACACTGGAGTAGCTACTTTAAATCCGAGCGCTTTAGCCGCGACGCCGAGGTGCGTCTCGAGCACCTGGCCGACATTCATTCGGCTCGGCACACCGAGAGGGTTCAAGACAATCTCGACCGGCGTTCCATCCGGCAGAAATGGCATGTCTTCTTCCGGAACAATGCGCGCCACCACGCCCTTGTTCCCATGGCGACCGGCCATCTTATCGCCGACCGACAACTTGCGCTTGCTCGCGATGTAAACTTTGACCTGCTTGATGATGCCGGGATCAATGTCATCACCGCTCTCGACACGATCGAGCGCGCGCTCGCGCTCGAGCTCGAGCTCCGCGAATTTGTGCTCGTAGCTCGCGATGATCTCGCGAATCTTGTTCCGGATAGGCGACGGATCGATCTCAATGTGATCGTGCACATTCGCCAGCTTGCGCAGAAGCGTTTTGGTGATCTTGCGGTTGGCTGGGATAATGATCTCGCCGGTCTCCGCGTTAACTACATCCAGCGGAATCTTCTCGCCCAGCAGGATGTTTGAAAGCGAATCAGTTAGCTGCTCCGTCAGCTCTTCTTTCTTCTTACGATGATCTTCGGTGATCGCTTTGAGCTGCCGCTTGGTCTCGGTAGGTGTGAGCTTCTCACGTGATACTTCACGGCGCGACGACACTTTCACATCCATGACGATGCCGTAAGTGCCTGAAGGAACCGTGAGTGAGGTATCCTTAACGTCCGCCGCTTTCTCGCCGAAGATCGCACGCAACAACCGCTCTTCCGGAGCTAACTCGGTTTCCGACTTGGGCGTGATCTTACCGACGAGAATGTCGCCGGGTTTAACTTCAGCGCCTACTCGAACTACTCCATCAGGTCCAAGGTTGCGCAGTGCTTCTTCGCTGACATTAGGAATGTCGCGCGTAATCTCTTCCGGCCCGAGTTTAGTATCGCGCGCACCGATCTCGAACTCATCGATGTGAATGGAAGTATAGATATCTTCCTTCACCACCTTCTCTGAAATCATGATAGCGTCTTCGAAGTTGTAACCATTCCATGGCATGAAGGCGACGAGCACGTTACGGCCGAGTGCGAGCTCGCCTGCATCCGTATTGGGTCCGTCAGCGATGACCTGGCCTTTCTTCACGTGCTGACCTTTGTGGACGATTGGCTTCTGGTTCACGCAGGTGCCGGCATTCGAGCGCATGAACTTGCGCAGTTCATAAATGTGAACGCCTGCCTCCGAATCGGTCTTGAGTTTCTTCCGGCTTTCGGGCATGTGACCATCTTTGGTGATGACAATCTGATCGGCGGTGACGGATGCGACCTTGCCGGTATCGGTGGCGATCAAGACGGCATGCGAGTCACGCGCGACCTTTCCTTCCAGTCCGGTGCCGACGAGCGGCGATTCGGAAACGATCAGCGGCACGCCCTGGCGTTGCATGTTCGAGCCCATAAGGGCGCGGTTGGCGTCGTCGTGTTCGAGAAATGGAATCAATCCGGCAGCTACCGAGACCAGTTGTTTCGGTGAAACGTCCATGTAGTGGACTTTGGAAGGCTCGACTTCGAGGAAGTCGCCGCGATAACGCACAGAAACCTTCTCGCCGGTGAAGTGTCCGCGGCCATCGATTGCCGCGTTTGCCTGCGCGACGAGATAGTTCTCTTCCCGATCCCCAGTGAGGTAATCGACGTCGTCAGTGACACGACCATTCGTGACCTTTCGATACGGCGTCTCAATAAAGCCGAACTCATTGATACGGGCGAAGGTGGACATTGAGCTAATGAGTCCAATGTTCGGCCCTTCCGGCGTTTCGATGGGACAGATGCGCCCGTAATGTGAGGGATGGACGTCGCGCACTTCAAAGCCGGCGCGATCGCGAGACAAGCCGCCAGGCCCAAGCGCGGACAAGCGACGTTTGTGCGTCAGCTCGGCCAGAGGGTTGGTTTGATCCATGAACTGCGAGAGCTGCGATCGACCGAAGAAATCGCGAATGACGGCGCTCAGCGCTTTGGGATTGATCAGCTTCTGCGGCGTCATGCCATCGATGTTGATGTCGAACAAAGTCATGCGCTCTTTGACGAGACGCTCGGTGCGGGCCAAACCGACGCGGCATTGATTAGCTAATAATTCGCCAACCGTGCGCACGCGGCGGCTGCCGAGATGATCTATGTCATCGAGCGTGCCTTCGCCGCGACGGAGATTGATGAGATACTTGATGGCGGCGATGAAATCCTTGTCGGTCAGGATGCGTTCGCCGAGATCCACATTGATGCCGAGCTTCTGGTTGATCTTATAGCGACCGACGCGGCCGAGATCATATTTCTTCGGATCGAAGAACAGGCGCTTGAGCAAGGCGCGCGCGTTCGCCACCGTAGGGGGATCGCCGGGACGCAGCCGCCGGTAAATATCTTTAAGCGCTTCCTCCTGATCATGCGCGGGATCCTTCTTCAGCGCCTTCACCACCGTGTCATCCTGTGAGATATCGATGACGGCGACTTCCTTGGTGCCGAGCGCCATGATCTGGCGCACGGTCGCGAGCGTGAGCGGCTCAAACGCGCGCGCGACAGTCACTTCACCGTCGCGCACTTCAGCCGTCAGCACCTTGGTGGCGAGCATCTCTTCGTCGAGCTTCTCGCTGAGCTTCAGCGTCTCGATGTTGTAGAAGAGTTTGATGACTTCTTCGTCCGGGCCATAGCCGAGAGCGCGCAAAAAGGTCGTGGCCAAAAATTTCCGGCGGCGTTTCCGCCGATCCAGATAGATGTAGAGCAGGTCTGCGGTATCGAATTGCACCTCGATCCACGACCCGCGATCGGGAATGATGCGGAAGCTGTAGAGGACTTTTCCGTTAAGGTGCACCGAGGATTCGAAGGCGATGCCAGGTGAGCGATGCAGCTGCGAAACCACCACCCGTTCAGCGCCGTTGATGACGAAGGTGCCCTGCGGAGTCATGAGCGGGATCTCGCCCATGTAAACCTTCTCTTCCTTGGTCGCCTTTTCCTCTCGCAATTGAAACGTGACGTGCAATGGCGCGCTGTAAGTCTGTCCTTCCCGCTGCGCCTCGAGCGCGGTCAGCTTCGGCTC
>QHBL01000307.1:0-1126 GCA_003244125.1 Chthoniobacterales bacterium | reverse complement strand
CCGAAATGAATGCGCTCTGCCCGTTCTGACATAATTGGTTCTAAGCTAAGGGTGGCAACTCGACAGCGTCAGGGGGGACGCGGTGAGTTTCCGGGGGAAAAACTTTACGTCTCCAGCCAGCTTTCCGATCGATAACCGCGACGGCGCCGCTGCTGGCGAAGACGACAAAAATGGCAGCGAATCGGCCGCTTGTCAAATCGACCGTTTCGTTGCCAGCTTGGGTTTTGTCCGTTCTCCGCCGGGTTAAAAATACAGTGCCTTATTCTTAACGAGCGAGAGTTATGCCATGGGGGGCAGATAAGCGCAACCGGAATTTTGGGCGGTCGTTCTTTCCGAAGCGGGCGTCACAGCTGGCGCTCGATGCACTGTCGAACACCCAGCACACACCCTGCCCGCCAAACAGCTTACGCCGTAATCCCGAGCGGACGCGAGGTCTTCGCCGCCTGCGCGTGCTGAGGATGACACAGAACTGGCGGCTGATTCACGCAGATTTCCAAGTTGCTGAAATCTGTGTCAATCTGCGTTCATCTGTGGACTCAAAACCGAAGGTGCTCCGGCGCACCTTCACCGCCCGACCCCAGCACAACGCACAACGCCCTACTTGATCTCCACCTTCGCCCCAGCCGCTTCGATTTTCTTCTTCATCTCTTCGGCTTCAGCTTTGGTCACACCTTCCTTCACCGTTTTTGGCGCACCTTCCACCAGTGCTTTCGCCTCGGCCAAGCCCAGGCCAGGCACCGCCGCGCGCACTTCCTTGATCACGCCGATCTTGTTCGCGCCCATTTCCTTCAGGATGACGTCGAAGGTCGTCTTCTCCTCAGCCGCAGGAGCTGCTGCGCCGCCGCCGGCCGCCGGGGCTGCCGCCATCGCGACCGGAGCCGCTGCACTCACGCCCCACTTTTCCTCCAGCTGTTTCACTAATCCAGCAATCTCGAGCACGGTCAGCCCGCTGAGTTGCTCCACAATCGTATTCGTATCTGCCATTTATTTTCTCCAATCGCCGCCCGCGGAAGCTTCCGCGAGATTAAACCCGATCGCCACCGGGTCGGACAGGTTGTTTGTTTTGTTAATCGCCGCGCCTATACGCGACAAAATCGTTGATCAATCAGGAAAGCAGGAACCCAGG
>QHBL01000329.1 GCA_003244125.1 Chthoniobacterales bacterium | reverse complement strand
ACATAAAACGTGGTGACAAACCCATCGCTCATTGTCGCCTTCAACGCGTAGTAATCGACGCCATCGATTCTCTCGCGACCGACTAGCTCGATCTTGTGACCACGCGCATTCAGTTCGTGCAAGCCATACAACTTCCCCGGGAATTCCACCCCGCGCCGAAGCGCCGCGCTGGCTTTAGGTGACGCTTCCACCGTCGTCGTTTCTTTGCCATTCCATTGCCAGCCGCGCTTCCCATCAAACGCTTCCACAAAGACCAGCTTGCCATTTGCCTTTACGTCAATTCGCATCCGGTCCGGCCGCGTCGCCTGATAGGTCCCGTCCACTGCGAATCCCGGATCGACGATATGCAGATCGATCGCGATGGTCTTGACCGCTTCTATCGCTGTGCGTCCACCCATCGCTTCGGTGTTCCGCGCAATGATATCATCGATCGTCAGCTCTTCGCCTCCATGACCTACGGAGGAATAGACCAGCGCAGCAACGATGCACGAAGGAATGAGAACGCGGCGGCGCAGTAGGACGGTCACGCACCTAAAGCGTCGCGGCCGACCTGATTTGTCTAACTGATTGCGCCCTCGCTCGTCGAAAGGCTCATCACCACGTGTAGGGAGATCAGCTAGGTCTGATCGGCGACATTCACACGACGCCGCTCACGACGGCGGGTCAGCAACATCCGGAGGATAAACATCGGTTTGGGGGGAATCCATCCCAACTGCTTCGCCATGCTAAGATCATCGCGAACGGCGTCATGTTCGGCAATCGCGCCGTCGGCGATTTTGAACCAGTGCGTTTGCCGGACGGCAAAACTGCGGCCGTTCGATGGAAAGGCGTCCGTCACTCGCCCGTCGGGAGAGTCGTGCACCACGAAGGGTCCGTGTTGACGGGCATGCAAGGTCACGCGCGCCACTGCGCGATCGCCTTGCACCAGCACTTCATGAAACTCAAACCGCATCTCGGTAAAAGCGCGATGAAGCCAGCGGATCGTGGCCTTCAGTGCCTCGGGTCCGCGCCCCCGCGTGTCCGTGGGCTCATCCGCACAACGGCGGTTAAAATAATCGGACGTCACGTTTGCCGTTACCGCCTCCAGGTCTCCGCGCGCCGTTATTTCCAAGTGATCACGAACGAGCCTCTCCGAAAGGCTGTGAGGCACGGACGCAGGATTACTTTGGTGATTCATTGGGTGCAAGGCTACAAAGAAACAGCTCGCGCCGACCAGAAGAATGCGGCGCGCCCGGCCTTCTTCTGTAGCGGCGCCTTGCAGGCGCCGAACCCAAACCCATTCGGCGTTTGTAAAGCGCGCTACACTGAAGCATTCGCGCGAAAGTTCCTCGCAGCACGCGCCAATCGTGAATAGGCCCACACCATCGCGGCGCTAGCGATGATCCAGGAAATGATCGCGATCCAGAACGGCGCATCCGTGCCAGCCTTCCAAATCAGTTGCGCGGAATCGTTCCAGCTAACATGACCGCGATGCCGATGATTACCGCTCGAATGATTACGCTCATGGGTCTCTTTCATTAGCGGGAAGGCATCTCGGACTCCTGGCCTTGTCGCACTATTCAAGCGCGGCCTTACATCATCTTGGGATGCCAGCTCAGGAAGAAGAGCAGCATGAAGGCAAGGAAGCCGACACCGACGACGAGCTGGACAAAAAAGAAAATAAAGAGAAGCCGATAGAGAAGGAGTGTTCGCCAAATCCAATAGGCAATAACGGTGACGACTGCGAGCGGCTCGAAGATCGCCAGAACCAGGTTGACGATATTGGGATCGTTGAGCTGGTAGTGGTTCGCGAGCCAGCCGCCGCTGATCAGATGGCGATAGACCGCTGTGGCAGCGATCAGATTCACGACCGAATAAACGATGGGCTTCACATTCAGAGGTCAGCGGGCGGAAGTCGGCGTTGGGTCGGGCCAGGGACGCACCAGGACCGTCTGGCCCGGAGCGATGGGACTGATGTGCTCGAGGATTTTCTTGTAGTCGGGATGAGTGGGTGGATACACGAGTTCACCTTCTCCCGTTCCACCGCCTGGTAGCTCCGCACGCAAGCGCAGGACGATTGTGCCATCGGCTTTCATCTCTGCAGTTCCGATGGTGGCGGGCTCACTCTTCGGCTCGCCCCCGAGAACGTTGACATTGATTCCAAACGCGAGAATCGCGCCGAGCAGCATGGAATGGAGAGCTTTCATCGGGCCGAAGACGAATAAGAACAGGCGCTTCTCGCGGGCGCGAGGAGAATCGGGAGAAAGCTTTTCAGTGCGCCCGCTCCGGTTGCCGAATCGGAGCCTTCTGGAGCGGCGCTTTGTGAAGATTGCGAGATTGCTATTCATCGACGATTAATCGGAATGATCTTACGCCTCTTTGCACTCACCACCGCATTACTCGTCGCTACGAGTCACGCTAGCGATCATTCCACCGGTTCGCCGAAGGAGCGGACGGCCGTGCTGGCTGGCTTGAGCAAAAAATCCAGCACCGGAAAAATTGCGTCGTTCAAAGTAAACATTCTGAACATTAGCGGCGATTGGGCCTTCGCCGATGTCACCCCGCTCGATAAGGCCGGTCACACGCTCGCCGAGCAGAAGGTGGCGGTGTTACATCACATTCACACCAATGGCCGCGACCAGGGCTGGAAAGAACTCGATCTCTCGAAAGTCCCTTTAGATCCGAATGAGGAAGAGTATGGCCCTGGCTTTCACAAGAACATCCAGAAGACATTCCCTTTCCTGCCAAAGGAAATATTCCCGAAACGTTAACTGCACTGCGTATGAAAGAACTCCTGGGCGACGCCTCTGATCGCGCTATCCGCTATCTCGAAGGACTCGACTCCCGCTCGGTAGCTCCCACGCCTTCGGCGGTGGAACAGTTGCGTGCGTTCGATGAGCCTTTGCCGGTTCAATCGACCGATCCCGCCGAAACGTTGCGGGTGCTGGATGAGATTGGATCGCCTGGAACGATGGCGATGGCGGGCCCGAGATTCTTTGGCTTCGTTATTGGCGGTTCGCTCCCGGTTACACTCGCGGCCAATTGGCTCGCCGGCGCCTGGGACCAATGCGCCGGTCTCTACCGCGGCACTCCAACGGCCTCGTTCGTGGAAGAGATCGCTCTTCGATGGTTACTCGATCTTCTCCGCTTGCCGCCTGAATGCACCGGCGCTTTCGTGACCGGCGCCACCGTGGCCAATTTTTGCGCACTCGCCGCCGCACGACATGTCGTGCTCAAGCAAGCTGGATGGAACGCGGAAGCTGACGGTCTTTTTGGCGCACCGCCCATCACCGTCGTGCTTGGAGAAGAAGCGCATCCTTCCGTCACCAAGTCGTTAGGCCTGCTTGGGCTTGGCCGCAGCCGCGTAGTCAAAGTCCCCGTTGATGATCAAGGACGAATGCGTGCCGACAAGCTGCCGGCCATCTCCGGCCCTACCATTGTTTGCGTCCAAGCCGGCAACGTGAATACCGGCGCGTTCGATCCCACGGAAGAGATTTGTCGTCGCGCGCATGCCGCGGGAGCCTGGGTTCACGTCGATGGAGCGTTCGGTTTGTGGGCGGCTGCGGCGCCTTCTCGCGCGCATCTCACCGCCGGAATCGCGCAGGCCGACTCCTGGGCGACCGATGCCCATAAATGGCTGAACGTCCCGTACGATTGCGGCCTGGCTTTCGTCCGCGACCCGCACGCG
Source organism: Chthoniobacterales bacterium (assembly GCA_003244125.1). The sequence continues at coordinate 19,169 of QHBL01000329.1, read as the reverse complement.
TTGCAGGCGGCGATGGCGATCACAGCGGAATATCTGCCGACCGAGAGCGACTATCGCAATCCGGCTGACTTCACTCCTGAGTTATCCCGCAGAGCGCGCGGCGTCGAAGTCTGGGCCGCGCTGCGTTCGCTCGGTCGCGAAGGAATTGCCGAATTGATCGAGCGCAACTGCGAGCAGGCTCGACGTTTTGCCACTCAGCTTTCCGCCGCAGGATTCGAGATCTTAAACGACGTCGTCCTAAATCAAGTCCTGGTCTCGTTTGGCGATGCGGAGAAAACCCAGCGAGTCATCAAAGAGATTCAGGAAGATGGCACCTGCTGGGCTGGCGTGACGGTATGGCAAGGCAGGACCGCCATGCGCATCAGCGTTTCATCCTGGGCCACCACGGACGACGACGTGGACTGCAGTGTTGCCGCGATGGTTAGAATCGCACGGCGCTAAGGCTGCAGACAAAGACGTGAGACCATGAAGTGGTTTGGATCTGCGTCTCGGCGCATCAAACAGGGATGGAAGTACATCGCTCATTACCGTCAATACCACGATTCCGAATTTGTTGAAGCTTGACTCGGAACCTACAGCTCGTCCTCGAGCGTTGGTTGATAGCTTAGAAAGGCAGCTTCCGACGTCTGCCTGCGAGCACCACTATCGCCCGCAAGAATGCTCGCTCGACCGAGCTTACGATAAAATGGAAGCTCTCGATAAAGTTTTTTGACTGGTGCGTGATCAGCATTGGAAACAAATACTAATGCGCCGCGGGCCACGGCGCGTTTGACCGCATTCGCAAGACGTAATTGATCAGCCCACGAAAACAACACGCCATTGTATTTAATAAACCCATTGTTGTTATGGCTGACAGTGTAAGGGGGATCGACGTAAACGAAATCATTGCACCGAGCGCCGTCGATAACAGTTTCGAAATCAGATGTCATCAGTTTTGCATGTTTCAAGTGTGTCGAAACTTGTCGCAGGAAACCCGTTTGAAACTTCACTTGTGTCTTTGTGCCGATCGGCACATTGAATTTACCTTTGAGGTTGACTCGGTACAACCCGTTCCAACACACGCGGTTTAGGTAGACGAAGCGCGCGGCCTGCTCTATTTCCGATTCAAGATCCGCGTCACGTATGTCATAGTAGAAGCGGCAGCTGTGCCTACCGTGGTAACTCTCTAGTAACTTTGCAACTTCGTCAGGATATCGCCGGATGACGCGATAGGCGGCAATCAACTCGGCGTTTTTGTCGGCCAGAATCGACTGTAGTGGCAGGAGATGAAAAAATACAGCACCACTACCGAGGAAGGGTTCAATATATCGCTCGAACTCCATTGGAAACAGGTGGGAATAGCCCCGGACCAGCCACCGTTTTCCGCCGGCCCACTTCAAAAATGGTTCACTCAGCGTCGTTGGATTCACTACGTTCATCTGCAAGCGCTTCACCTTCCGCATCTTTGAGCTTTTGCTGAAGCTGATCATAGACGTAATCAATGTATTCGAAGTCTTCCAATTTGTAACTTCGCTCTTTGCTTGGATGCGCTGCGATTCGCCGTAACTCATTTAATCGATCGAGCCATTTCACGTTCTTAGCGAAGCCTTTCTCGCCAGGTTCCGGAATGTCGAAGAGCGGCTTAAAATATGGCCAGTTCGCTTTGCTTTCGATGATCTTTTTGTAGTCGATCACATCCAAATAGTTTTCTAACGGTAGCCGGCTATCATCGTCCGCGTCCAAAGAACGCTTGTATGCGTCGGCCTTCATTGTCTTATCGCTGATTCCCTTATGCCAATAGGCATCTTTCTCTTCGCCGTAAACGCCCCTCAGCACGCGAAAGAGGTGATGCTGGACCGAGATGACGATTTCTTTAATCTTACGGTCTGCCGCGCTGATGTTCTCTTGTGATTGTTCTGCTTCCCATGATTCCATCCCCTCTGGCTCAAAGTCCGCGATCCGATTCTTGATGATTTTGCAGAGGCGAAAGTAATATTCAGGAGGGCCGCCGGAACCGAATGGAACCTTAAATGTCGATTCCATTTTCTCGTCAGAAGCATTCTTCAAAAAGTCGACTATGGGCTCAAGGTACTCCTCGAGATCGGAAATCACTTCTTCAGCGGACATGTCTCGCGCCGTCGTTGCAGAGTTGACCTCCCAGTATTTAACCAACGAAGCCAGCAGCATAACATAACCTTGCACTGAAACGTTTGTGCACAGAAAACCGGCGCGACCAATTTCCCATTGGGCAAGATTTGCATCACGGATGTGCTCAAAATAGGCGCTTAAGCCTGAACGAGCCTTGTCGAGGGTCTCGGCATCCGTTTTTCCGCAGAACGGACCAAGTTCGTAGTTTGAATTGTTCAACACCGGTTTACCAAGTAATCCGGAGCGACGTAAGGCGTCTTTCAGCGCTGGTATGGTCAGACACGTCTTATTCGTTGATGGGATACCCTGCTGCGTAACCCGTCCATAAAATGGGTATCCGACGTCGGTATTGAGATAATTAATAAGGCGCGAGGCGATTGCACCCACGCGCTCGCTGGGAATATCAGAACCCCATTTCAGTTCGCCTTCCAAGTCATCGAGTAAATGCTTGGGCACTGATTTTTGTTCATGATTGATCGTGACGAAAAGTTGCGCCTCTTCAGTTTTTCCAAGTTTTTCGAACGCTACCACGATGATGTTCTGATCTAGATACGCGTCTTCTATGTGAGAGAAGCCGTACAGGCGATGTTGACCATCTATTATCCAAGCGGAGCGAAACTTGTTTGGCAGGTACAATGTTCCAAATGTGATATCGGCAGCCTCATCGCGGCTGATCTGATCGAACCGAACATTACGTGTGAAGTTTACCAGTATGTTGTTAGGAAAATACCCTCCCGCTCTAATGAACTTGCCAATGTCGCGGATGCGCGACTTGCTTACCAAGCGTTGGTACGTCGGAGCACCTTCGGGATCATTCAACGACCGATGGTTAACGAATGAGATTTTCAGCAAATCGCGGGGCCGACTGACGAACGAGTAAAACTTGCGCCCGGCCAATTTGCCACGAATCGCTGGTACGGTCATTTTCTTCAGCTCCGGGATCTCTTGATCCCGCAGAAACTCGGCAAGAAATTGGTACCGCGCCGCTTTTCCAAGGTGCTCAGCTATCTGCGCGTAATAGCGCAGCTCTCTTTCGGTGATAGTGCGGATGTTTTGACCCGCAGCACGCTGCCGGTCAGGGTCTGACCAGATGATGTTTTCAGTGACGAAGATCCAAATGATTTTCGGCTTAAAGCCAACGCCATAGTGGTTGAGGACCGATTGAGAAATAGGCCCCTTCAAATTGGCGAACTCCTCAAGATCTTTCTGTAGGCTGCGTTTTCCAACCTTGTCGCAGGCCTTGCATTCAGCCACTATGATCGTCTCGTCGTCCTTGGCGAAGACATCAACCTGCTTGCGGAGTGGGCCCGCCCCCTTTCGTTGCACTAAGATTTGAAAACTTCGACCTTGGCTAAGCTCCGGATAGCCAAGTTTGTAGAGCAGCATCCAGAAGCGATTTTCCAGGCGCTCGTCGAAATTTTTCGGACGCCTAAGGCGAATCTTGTGCGTTAGGCGCTTGTCGATGCTCCACCCAGCGGACTCATAATCGGCGAGTTCTGTTGCCGGAATTGTTAAGAAATCGAAGGGTTTCCTCCGCTTTATCGCCTCTCTTGCGCGGGCACCCGCCTCAGATAGCAGAGGCGAGAGGAAGTCGGTCTTGGGGGTTTCGGCCATTAGTAGCACCGAGTTGTGCCAGTCGGCTCTTGGATTGTCGAGTCGATATAAATGTAGTGATCTTCGCGAGCCCACGCTAGAACCGGCAGCATCCAAGTGAGCAAGATGAGAGATTTCCCGGGCTTGCGGACTCGGCCAGAATTTGCTGTCACGAGAGGGAAGATTATGTATGGTGGCGGCGTTCAGAACCGGAGGTCAGAGATCGGAGATCGGATTACCTAATGCCTATTCCCAGCATATCCCAGCTAGCGACGAAGAGATTTTGTCTCATTCTCGTTAAGCCGTCGCACTACGACGACAACGGGTATGTGATCCAGTGGTTTCGCTCGACAATTCCTTCTAATTCGCTGGCGGCGGTGTTCGGGCTGGCAAGGGATTGCGCGCAGCGGCATGTGCTCGGTGAAGATATCGAGATTGAGATCCATCCGTTTGATGAGACGAATACGCGGATCCGGCCGGAACGATTGGCGCGCATGATCGAGGAGGCGGGCGCGGGCATGGTGATGATGATCGGGGTGCAATCGAATCAATTTCCGCACGCGGTCGATCTGTCGAAGCCGCTCCTGGATCGCGGGATTCAGGTTGCGATCGGCGGGTTCCATGTGTCGGGGATCACAAGCATGCTCGGGGGTGAGTGCGCGGATGTGAAGAAGGCGAAGGCGCTGGGGATTTCGATGTTCTGCGGCGAAGCGGAAGAGGGCCGACTCGAGGTGGTGATGAAGGATGCTTACGAAGGAAAGCTGAAGCCGCTCTACAATTTCATGGCGGACCTGCCGAACATCGAGGGCGAACCGTTGCCGCTTATTCCCGCGATTCGCGCGGCGCGGACGGCGGGCGCGATCACGAGCTTCGACGCGGGACGCGGGTGCCCGTTCCAATGCTCGTTCTGCACGATCATCAACGTCCAGGGACGCAAGTCGCGCCGGCGTTCGCCGGATGATGTGGAGCGGATCATCCGGGAAAATGTCGCGCAGGGACTCCACAGCTTTTTTATTACGGACGACAATTTTGCGCGGAACAAGGATTGGGAAGTGATCCTGGACCGGCTGATTCATCTGCGGCTGAACGTGGGACTCAAGATGTCGTTCATGATCCAGGTGGACACGCTTTGTCATAAGCTGCCGAATTTTATCGAGAAATGCGCCGCGGCCGGAGTGAAGCGGGCTTACATCGGGCTGGAGAATATCAACCCCGACAGCCTGGCCGGCGCGCATAAACGGCAGAACAAGATCACGGAATATCGCAAGATGCTTCAGGCCTGGAAGGCGGCGAAGATCATCAGCTATTGCGGCTACATCCTCGGGTTCCCGAACGACACGCCGGAATCGATCAAGCGCGACGTGGAGATCGTGAAGAAGGAATTGCCGGTGGACATTCTGGAATTCTTTTTCCTGACGCCACTGCCGGGAAGCGAGGATCACCAGAAGCTGGTCCAGGCCGGAGTGACGATCGAGCCGGACCTGAACAAGTACGATTTGAATCACGCCTGCGCGCCGCACAATGCGATGTCGAGCGCGGATTGGGAGCGGGCTTACAAAGCCGCGTGGGAGACGTATTACACGAACGAGCACATGGAGACGGTGCTCCGCCGGCTGGTGACGATGCGGGCGCCGGCGAGCAACGCGATTCTGCTAGCGACGTGGTTCAAGGGCGCGATCGATATCGAGGGGATCCATCCGCTCGAGAGCGGATTGTTCCGCTACAAGTTCCGGCGCGATCGCCGACCGGGGATGCCGATCGAGCCTCGTTGGAAATTTTATCCGAAGTATGCGGTGGAGTCGGCGGTGAAGATGGCGCGTTGGTTCAAGCTCTGGGCGCGGTTGCGCAGCGTGTACGTGAAGATCAAGCGGGATCCGAAGAAGTGGGAATACACAGATCTCGCGCTGACTCCGGTGACCGACGAGGAAACGGATACGCTTGAGATTTTTCATACGCATTCCGCGCCGGCCTTCGTCGCGCAGGAACAGCGGCGGCAGCATGCACATGAGCATGCTGCGGTGGCGTAGTTTGCCGGGGAGCGCAGGCTGCCAGCCTGTCCTTCGCGGCAGCTTGCCGCGAAGCGATTTTGCTGTCCCGGAGAGGGCGGCTTCGCCGCTAGTGCGTCCGGCAAGCTGCCGGACGCTGCAGGCTGGCAGCCTGCGCTCCCCGGACCTGAAGCGAAGAGCGCAACGGAGTTGCGGGGACGAGTCGGCGTCTTGCCGATAACCGCAGGCGATTTAACGTACGCCTCGATGCCACACGATCACGATCACTCCGACCATTCGCACGCTCCGCCGAATAACAATGCGGCATTCGCCATCGGCGTGCTCTTGAATCTCGGATTCGTGGTCGCAGAAGTTTTTTACGGCCTCGCGGCCCACTCGCTCGCGCTGATCTCCGACGCCGGCCACAACTTGAGCGACGTGTTTTGTTTGCTCCTCGCCTGGGGCGCGATGCACCTGACGAAATCCGCCCCGACGAGCCGACGCACTTACGGCTGGCGCCGTTCCTCCATTCTGGCGGCGCTGATCAACGCGATCGTTCTGCTCATCGTGGTGGGAGGAATCACGGTCGAAGCGATCCGGCGGTTCGCGCATCCTGAGACAGTGGCCGGCGGCACCGTGATGGCGGTAGCGGCGGTGGGCATCGTCATTAACACAATTTCCGCGTGGCTTTTTATGGCGGGGCGCAAAAGCGATTTGAATTTGAAGGGCGCGTTCTTGCACATGGCGGGTGATGCGGCGGTTTCGGTGGGCGTGGTCGTTGCGGCGTTCGCGATCCAGAGGACGGGCTGGCATTGGCTCGACCCCGCCGTGAGTCTCGCGATCGGCGCCGTCATTATCTGGGGAACGTGGGGGCTGCTGCGCGAATCGATTAACCTCTCGATGGATGCGGTGCCGGAAGGGATCGATCCGCACGCGGTGGAAAATTATCTCGCGAATCTCGCCGGCGTAACAGCGGTGCACGATCTTCACATTTGGGCGATGAGCACCACGGAGGTGGCGCTGACAGTCCACCTCGTCATGGAGGATCTGCCGCGGAACGACCAGTTCCTGCACGATATGTGTGATGCGTTACGCGTGCGGTTCGGGATCGGGCACGCGACCACGCAGATCGAATGCGGGAATTGCGATCGCGCGTGTCAGCAAGCGCCGGTTCACGTGGTTTGATCTCCTGCGCATAGCTGCGGGTTGATTTATCGATCATCTGTTTCATCTTCTCGACTTCTGATGAGGCGCTGCGCATTTCTTTTATCGATTTTGTTATTCGTGGCCGAGGCCGGCGCGCAGCAAAAGAGTCCGCAACAACCGCCGCCGGAAACTACGCCGCCCCTTTCGCCTCTCTCGCCCACTGCCACGCCGGTGCCGAACATCGTGGCGCCGCCCGCGGTCCCGGCCCGGCCAAATGGCAAGATCCAGAAAAGCTTGGTCCGCATTACGGCCACCGAAGTCGAACCGGATTACCGAGCGCCGTGGAATTCGGGCGGAATTCAGCGCGGCGTCGGCGCGGGATTCGTGATCGACGGGAATCGGATCATGACGAACGCGCACGTCGTCAGCAACAGCCGCTATCTCACCGTCGAGCGCGACGGCGATCCGAATAAATATCCGGCCACAGTTTTGTTTGTGGCGCACGACTGCGACCTCGCGCTGCTCAAAGTCGCGTCGCCCGATTTCTTCAAGAACATGACACCGCTCACGTTCGGCGGAATTCCAGAACTGGAATCCACCGTCTCCGCCTACGGTTATCCGCTCGGCGGCGAACGCATGTCGGTCACCACCGGCATCGTCTCGCGAATCGATTTCCAGCTCTACACCCATTCGTCGATCGATTCGCATCTTGCGATCCAGATCAGCGCGCAGATCAATCCCGGGAACAGCGGCGGCCCGGTCATGCAAAACGCTAAAGTAATCGGAGTCGCATTCCAGGGCTACAGCGGCGACGTCGCGCAGGGCGTGGCCTACATGATACCTACTCCAGTGATTCATCGCTTTCTCACCGACATCAAGGATGGTCACTACGACAAGTATGTCGATCTAGGATTGAGCTATGCCAAGCTTCAGAATCCGGCGCAACGCCGCTACTACGGGTTGCCGAATGACGGACGTGGAGTCCTTGTTACTACTGTCATTGACGCCGGATCGGCCGGCAAAGTGCTTAAACAGGGCGACGTTCTTCTCTCGATCGATAATCATCCCATTGCGAGCGATGCGTTTGTCGAGCTCGAAGGTGAGCGCGTGGAGATGCCGGAAGTTGTCGAGCGGAAGTTCAAGGGTGACAAGGTGAAGCTCGACATTCTGCGGGAGAGAAAGCCGCAAACCGTGATGATTACTCTCGACACCGTCTGGCCCTACCTGACCGAAGGGCATTACTACGATGTGCGCCCACGGTATCTGCTCTTCGGTGGCCTGCTCTTTCAGCCCATGTCTCGCGACATGATGGAAGCATACCAGGTTGGTGACCTGCGCTTGCGCTACTACTTTGATAACTTCGTGCAGGACCAGATTTATCTGCAACATCCTGAAGTCATCGTTCTGACCAATATTCTTCCCGATCCAACGAATACTTATCTCGGGTCTTATCGGGCGAGTATTGTCGATGAGGTAAATGGCCGCAAGATTCTAACATTGCGCGATCTCGCGAACGCTTTGAATGAGGCAACGGACCGGTTTGTCATTACGATGATCGGCGACGGTCCACCGCTTGTGCTCGACCGCAAGGAGGTAGAAAGCGCCCGCGACCGGATCCGGACGCGCTACAATGTGAATAACGAGCAGAATCTCGAGGAGCAACCGCTGGCTGCGCAGACTGAAGCGCGCGCTGTGCCCCCCGGATCGTAACCATGCGCAGGATCATTACGCTACTCTGGTTGACGGCGGCTCTCAGCGCCTTTGCCAAAAAAGAAGTCGCCGCCGTCCAACCGCGACAACTTTCGCTCGTGCGCGTTAATGTCACTGGCCAGTCATTTGACTACTTCCGGCCCTGGCAGAAGCGCGCGCCGTTTTCGAAGCGAGCACTTGGCGCCGTGCTTTCGCAAGGCCGCGTTCTTGTCACCGCTGATCTTGTTGCGGACCAGAACTATGTCGAGCTGGAGCGAGCTGAGACGGGGGACAAGATGGCGGCGTCAGTGGAAGTAGTCGATTATGAAGCGAACCTCGCGCTAGTTTTGCCGCAGGACAAGAACTTCCTGCAAGGCTTGCCTCCGCTCGAGATTACCAATGATACGGTAGTGGGTGATCGACTGGCGGCACTGCAGCTGGAACAGACTGGCGCGCTCGTTGTGACCGATGGTTTAGTAACTGGAGTTCAGGTCACACGCTATCCGACTGATGTCGGTCAATTCCTGACCTACCGGGTGAGCATTCCCTTGCAATACCGCGATAACAGCTACACGGTCCCGCTGGTAAAGAATAACAAACTGGCCGGATTGCTCCTTCGTTACGATCCGCGTTCGCAGCTCATGGACGTGATCCCCGGGCCCATCATCACCCACTTTTTGAAGGACGCGGCGAAGCCGAACTACCCTGGTTTTCCTACTTTGGGCTTTGATTACTTCCCGACCCGCGATCCCCAGCTGCGCAAGTATGCGGGCGAGACCGGCCCTGGCGCCGGTGTTTACGTCACCGGTGTCGAACCGGGAACATCCGTGGCCCGAGCCAGCTTGCAGGCGGGCGACATTATCACTGGCATTGATGGGTTCGATATCGACTCGAATGGTAACTACATCGACACGCTCTACAAAAAGCTGGAGTTTACTAACCTGCTGACTTCGCGCGCCTATGCCGGCGAGAGTGTGCCTTTTAAATTGCAACGACAGGGTAAGCCGATGCAGATCACTGTCACTCTGGATCATCGTAACACCGCCGACTATGTCATTCCTCCTTATGCCCATGACGAAGCTCCGCGTTATCTGGTGCTGGGTGGACTTGTCTTCCAGGAACTTTCTCGGCAATACCTGCGCGAATGGGGCGCGAACTGGATAAAAGATGCGCCTCAACGCTTCGTCTATCTAGATCGCTTTCAATGGGAGCTATTTCCGGAAGGTCACCGGCGCGTCGTGATTCTTAGCCAGGTTCTGCCAGTGAACGGAACGATCGGGTACGAAGACTTCGGCTATCTCACCGTGACAAAGGTCAACGGCAAGGAAATCCATTCCCTCGAAGATCTCGCGGCGGCGGTCAAGGATCCAGTAGATGGTTTCTACAAGGTTGAGACGGAGGAACACCCGAGGGAGATTCCGCTCGACGCCGCGCAAGTCAGGGCCGATGAGGGCGCCTTGCACGATAGCTACGGCATCCCGATTTTAGAGCATCTTAAGTAGTCAGATCGCGAGCGATCGTTAACCCATCGAGAAAGTCACGGACTTCGGCGGTGTAGCCACGAAATGGATCGCTCATGAGCAAGATCTCTTGTGGGCCGGTCGCGATCGAATCCCAGTTAATGACGTAAGGTAAACCGGAGTTGCGGAAATGCGCTACGGCCTGAGCGCGGCCAGCGGCGCGCGAGTTAGCTGGGGGACAATAGCTCGCGCTGTTGCTTCGCACTGATGCATTCCAATCAGCGATACGTTTCCCGCCTTTGACCTGGAAGAAAAGACCGCGAACTGGGTCTATGTTGTGGTATTCAAGATCGAGGCTAAGCAGCCACGGATCATCCCAGGTTAAATCTTCAGCCTCGATGAACATTTGCAGCAGCCAACGTTTCGTTAGCCAATCAACCCCGCCCAAAAGCGCCTGCGGATTATTCTCCAGCGCATCAAGGACGAAACTCCAGCTCTCGAGCAGCCAGTCGGTTTCTGCGTCGCGTCCCTGGAGGTAATTACCGGCCGCGTCGAGAAATCGCCGCTGCACTTCGAGTGCGCCAATGCTTCGGCCGGTTTCAAGGCGTACCGTCCACGGGCCATCTGGCCGGTGCGAAAGCTCACGGGTGGCAACTACAGCATCATCGAGAATCAGACCACGCGGGAACTTCGCTTCCTCCAGCAAAGTAAGGACGCATGCGGTGGTGCCAAGTTTCAGAGCGGTGGCAAATGGGCTCATGTTGGAGTCGCCGATGAGGAGGTGGAGACGGCGGAACTTGCGATAGTCAGCGAGTGGTTCATCGCGGGCGTTAATGATGGCGCGGTTGAACTGGACCCACTGATAGATGTCGTTAACTATGTGGTCCGCGCGTTGGCTGATTTGATAGGTGACGGGCGCGGTGTTCATCGGAGGCTCAAAATCGAAAGCGAGCGGATGAGCTTGACCTACTCGGCCGGCGCCGGTGTAGAGCTGCCGGGTGGCAAGAAAGCTAAGCAGGGTTCCGAGAACCACGGGCGCGAATTGCGTGCCGCGATGCATGAGATAGTTCTCGTGACAGCCAAAGGTAGCTCCGGTGTAATGGTCGATGTTATTCTTGATGAAGGAAACGCGATCAGCCGCGCCGAGCTCGCGCAAAGCCTGGAGAAGGAGCGCATCACCGGCAAGATCGTAGGTCACCGCGTCGCGCAAGCGCACGCACTCCGGCGAGGCGTATTCGATGTGACCCATGTCGAGATAGAGACGTCCGCCATTAAGGAGAAAGCCGCCGTTGCCGGGAGGTTCTTCGTAATCGCGGTAATGAAGATCGAGCGCACCGAGGTGAGCTTCGCGAAAGATATGGTTCTTAACCCGCGACGGCCACGCTTCAGCGGAGACCTCGGCCTCGTGCACCAGCGCGCCGTACTCGGTCTCCAGGCCTACGACGCGATTCATCGGGTGATCATCCATCACGCTCTCGGTTGCGACAAGTCGTATCCTTATGAGTTGACCTACTTCGTCGATGAGAGGCAGCTAGTTAGTGCTTGCAGTTGATCTTCTGCTTACCACTTTGAATCATGAGCAAAACCACGGAGCTGTGCAGTCCATCAGAGAAGGCAGGAGGTATCGTCTATTTCCCGCGGATGTTGAGCAAGATCCGGATGCACGCGCGCGGTGAGTTGCCGCCGGATTATCAGCCGAATCTGGGCAAAGGGTTCGACGAGTCATGCGTGGACTTCCTGCAGGTGGACTACAACGAGCTAGTCGAGCGCGTGAAAAAAGACGGGAGCGACGACGAGGTCCTGGAGTGGTGCTTTGAAAAAGGCCGGCGGCCTTCGGACGAGGAGATTTTCATCTGGAATGAGTTTATGCGAAAGCGCGGCTGGAACGATGAGGTCACCGCCACGCTGGAACGGCGTAAAGGAGAGGCCGGATTGAGTGAGCGCTCCGAGATTCAGACAATGTTTGATTTCATCGATGCTGATGAAGGGCGTGCCGTTGGCCGGCGCAGGGCTACGGCGGTGATGTCTTAGCGTCCACTGGACGAGGTGGAGCAGGCGGCTGCGTGCGCCACTCGATAAACTTCCAGAGCGCGAGCACGAGCAAAAGTGTGACGATGCCGGCCGCGATGCTTCGCGCGTCGCGCACGAGAGGCTACTCCGAGAGGGTATCGATGCGCTCGGCCAGCGCGAAATCGAGGTCGGTCAGGCCACCTTTGCTGTGGGTCGAGAGCACCAGCCGCACTTTATTGAACCGAATGTCGATGTCGGGATGATGCTCTTCTTCCTGGGCCACTTCGGCCACGGCGTTAACAAAGTCGATCGCGTCGGTGAAATCGTCGAACTCGAAGGTGCGCTCGATGTGCTTCTTCTCCAGCTCCCATTCCGGCACCTTCTTCAGACGATTTTTCAGCTCATCGGCTTTGATCAAGTCGGCCATAACGGCGAACGACTAACACCGGAAAATGTTTTTGCAAACGGCGATTCGCTTGCGGCGAAGCCGGTGCAAGGAAGCTCAGCCGCCGAGAATTTTTCGCAGATTTTTTTCGGAGTCGAAGAGCTCGACTGCGGTGGCGCGGCAGGCTGCCGCCAGCGAATCACCCCCCGCTAGCACCTCGTGCGCGGCATCGCTGGCCGAGGCGAGGTCGCGCACAAAGCAGAACCCACTGCGCTCCGGCAGATGCCGGCCGCCGCCAGTGTCTTCGGTGATGACCGGCCGGCCCATGGCGAGGAACATCGCCGCGCGATCGCTCAGCCAGCCGGTGCGCCAGGCCACATCCACGCCTTTGATGGCGGTGAATTCGGCGCTCGCTGAACCGACATAACACCGATAAAGGTGCGCCGTTCTCGCGACTCGATGCGGATCGACAACATGCCAGCCGAGCTGCTTCAGCCGCGCGCGCTCAGGATCATCCGCGGCGATATTCATGGCAAGCTCGAACTCGGCTTCGGGCACACGCGACGGCAGCTCGAGGTATTTCTCGAAGGCAAACTTCTTCGACAGGTCGGGATATTTGCCCTCTACTTCGACCGCGCCGCCCCAATACCACTGACCGATGGTGGTGAACTTCGCCGCCGCGGGCTTCGGCTGCAGCCGGATGGATCGCGTATCGACCAGCGGAAAGAACGTGCGCCATTTCAAAGTGGAACTTGGCAGCCGGCAATCCTGCGCCCCCACATTGAGCCCGATGGTCCAGAACTCGTGATGAGTGGATTGCCCCATCTCGAGCTTTGTCATCCAGTAGAAAATTTCGCTCGGGTCGAGATCGCAGAAGATGCGGCGCTCGAATCGCAGGAGCAGCGGCAGATGGATCGAGTAGCTGAGGTTTAGCAGCGTCGTAGATCCGGCGAGGCGGTCGCGCAATTCACGGCTGCGCATGCCGAAACAGCGCATCTCGTCGAGTTCATGCGCGTCCCGAGCGCGCGGCTGGTAAAGCAGACAATAATTCTGCCCCAACCCACACGTGCGCACCTGTGCCTGGAAGGACCGGATCGCGCGACGATCTGCTGCCTCATCCCCGCTTCCGGGAAAAATCTCCAGCCAGACCGCATCAGCGCGCAGTCGCTTCAGGCCGAGCATCCATTGCAGTGGAACAGAGAAAACACCACCGCCCTCGCGATATTTTGCGGCGAACCCGCAGCCGAGGAAAACAGTCACGCGCCCTTCAGTCTTGTAGGCGGGGGGCTGTCGACGCAAACATCAACTGTGCTGACGCAAAATCTCATAGCTGTTATTGGATGAAGAACTGGCAGCGCGCGCGCTTGGTGTGCGCTGAGCCAGACACGCCTGAGCTGATGGACAGGAGTAAACAAGCGATCATCCGCGAAATTCGGCGGTTGCATGCAAGGCGTGAGCCTCTCAACATTTCGGCGCTTAAACGTAATCACCCGCCGCTGATCAGGCGCGCCTACGAGGTGCGGCCGTTCTGGGGATGGAAACGCGCGCTGGAAGACGCCGGTCTGAGCTATTCAGACATCCACGCGGAATTACGCGACTACGTTGACTGCAAGATCTGCGGGAAGGACCTGGGCGGTCTGGGATACCACCTGATAAGCCAGCACCAGATCACTCCGGAAGAATATTGCGAGGAGTACCCCGGGGCGGAGTTGGTGTCTGAAACCATCCGCGCGGGAATCAGCCGCCGTAAACTGCGCACGCCCCCATCGGTGCCACAGTGGGAAGAGGTGTGGAGTCCGGAGTATGTCCTTGATCGGATGGCAGAACTTGGCCGGCGAAAATTTCCACTGAACTTCGATTGGGCCAAGGAGCACGAGGCGGCACTGACGGACAAGGCTATCCGTTATTTCGGCTCATGGGACGCCGCGCTGCGGCACATCGGTTTGGATCCGGCGCGAATTCGTTTGTTCCGGCCGACGTGGATTGGCTATAGCGGCTGGCGGCGCGCGAATAAAGCTGCAATCGTCGCGGAACTCCGGCGGAGGGACACAGAGCGAAAGCCGCTCTCGTGGAAAAAGATTCTCCCGGAAAAACATGGACCAGCGTTGCTGAATCGAGCGAAGAAGGTCTTCGGTTCGTGGGGCGCCGCGCTGGCTGCCGCCGGTTTTGATCCCACAGGGGGGGCAATTAGCTTATGGGGACAGGCCAGCAAAGATGACATTCTGGCGGAAATTCATTCCCGCAGAAGAGCGCGGGAAGCAGTGCGCTTCAGCCAGGTGTGGAGAGAAAAAGGAGGGCAGCCAACGGCCAGGCGAGCAAGCCAACTGTTCGGCTCGTGGAACGCTGCACTTCGCGCCGCCGGCATTGAGCCCGAAGCGGGACAAACGCACTGGGCTCACGCAAGCAAAGGCGAGATACTGGCGGAAATTCGCCGTCGCCAATCCGCAGGCGAGTCCTTGCGTTGCAGCCACGCTGCAAAGGAAAAGCACGGTCGCGCTTTGCAGAATCGTGTGTCGGTTGTTTTCGGTACATGGAACGCGGCACTACGCGCAGCCGGCGTTGAGCCGATGAAAGAAGACAGCCCATGGCGAAAGGCGGATCGCGCGGCCATTCTCCGCGGGATCCGAAGGCGTCACGATGCGGGAGAATCGCTGGCCACGACAAAAGTCGAGCGGACAAAATGGGGCGGCGTTCTGATTACCCGCGCAAAAACATTCTTCGGTTCGTGGGCCGGAGCGCTCGTCGCCGCTGGCGTCGATCTGCCGCCCGGCCTGATGAGCCCTTGGGCAAAAGCGGATAAAGCAGCCATGCTGGCCGAGATCAGGCGGCGAAAGCGCACGGGCGAGACACTGAGCGTGCCCGCGCTCGAACGGCTAATGTGGGGCACCGCGTTGCTAAAGCGTGCGCGCGTGTTGTTCGGCTCGTGGAACGCGGCTGTGATCGCCTCAAGTGAGCGAGCGAAACGCTTCTCTCGACGCACGCCAGGGTCTTCACTACGCCGACCTCGGCTTCGGCAGCAGCCGTGAGATCAAGGCCAGGAGCACGATGACGACGAGGGCGAGAACGCCCCAGAAAATGTAGCGGGCGGAGCCGGTCAGCGTTTCGGTCACGCGATCGGTCTTCAATTTTTCTTCGGCGCCAAGCGTGGCGATTGCGGGGTCGGCACGGAGCAATCCGCCGTCGATTGCACTGAGATCGTAATGCGGCGCAAGAGCGTCAACATTGCCATAAAAGAGCCAAAGAGGTCCAGTAGCTGAGGCGTGGAAGAGCAATCGTGTGACCGGATAGTGGCCGCGGAAATCGCGCAGGTCGATGGCGGCGTTTTCGCGGTTGTCGGTTTCGAGAAGGAGCGTGTCGGTTTGAGGCCTGGCGTTAAGCTCGAGAGTGAGTTCGGCATGAGCGCGCGCTGCCGGCTGGTGCCAGATGGCGCGACCGAGCTCACGCGGATATTTCTCGCCGCGCACGTCAGTCACCTCTTCCCACAGGCGGACGGTGCGTTCGAAAGCCGGAGAACTGGCGGCGCAGGTCAGGCGCTTGATGGGTAAATGCGCGCGTGGCAACTTCAGCGACCAGCGCGAGATGGTTCGCCGGTCGCGATCGTTAGCTTCCGTGGACGAGAGCGGAATCGCGTGCTGGCTGGAAGTCGTCTCCAGCACAAATGGAAGCTGCGTCTTTTCGCGGACGAGGCGCAGATCGCAGCCGTCTGATGCGCTCTTCGAGAGCACGTCGGTGTCGAGCTCGAGCTGCTGCGGGCCAGGGTTGGTGATGACGAGAGATTTGCGAGATCTCCAGCCGGCGAGATCGATTGGGGCGCCGGGGACGGGCTGAAGCGCTGGCTTCACGTTCGGGTTTGCCGTTAGTGAAGACAGCGTTGCGTCGACCGCTTTGCCGTCGCGTACTTCATCGTGCAGTGAGGGGACGTCGTAACGCGGAGCGACGGCGCGGTCACTGCCGCACGCCAACGTGTATGCGCCCGGCGTTGGCGCGGAAAAGAACAGCCGTGTGGCGCGGCGGGTCGCTGTGATGGAGCTCAGCGCGAGCGGCGCATCGTCACCGTTTTCAATAAACAGGATCAGGTTGTGTCCGGCGATCTGCTTCTCGATCGGAACATCCAATCGTGCAGTCAGGCTGCCGTTCGTTTCAGTCCGGTATATCACCGCCGTCGTAATGGTTTGCTCCTGCAATCGCTCTGCACCGAGCACCGGCGTCGCCACGGAAACATGACGCGTGAAGAGTCCTTCGGGCGTGCCGATGAGGAGAGATGCGACGTGCAGATTCGCCGCGCCGAGATCGAGCTCGAGGTGCGTGACCGCGCCGTTTTCCTCGCGCGATTTGATCGTCAACGTCGTTAGCTCGGCCGGTCCTTGTGAGCCGCTCAGGATTAGATCCGCGCCGGTCACCGGCACCGGCTCGGAGCGTGAGTCGTCGATGATGACGCGGAGAAATCGCCAAGCGCCTTCGGGAAAAGAAACGCGCAACCGCGCGGCTGCGTTATCGCTGCGGAAAATCGGGACGCCTTCAGTGAGGACGCGCCAGGTAATCTCATCCGAGGAACCTTCCACCCGCGCGGCTTTGGTGAATCGCGGGCCGGGCGGCAGATCGAGAGTGACGCCAGCCAGCGCCGCACCCGTGCCGGTGGTGATGTGCAGGATGGTTTGCCTGTACGCGAGCTCAGCGCGGAAATCTTTGACCCGCGCAGTCGCTTCGCGGCGTGGCGCAGGCTGATCGATGAAATACGGAACTTCGTTGCCGCTGGCATCGATCACCCGCAGGTCGGCGAGATTAGGGCGCGCGGCGTTCAACGTTTCCGCCGGAAGATTTACCCGAACCAGGCCAGCCGCGGGGACGTTGATGGTTTGACGGAATTGCCACTCATCCGGAGCGAATGCGGCGGCAAGAAGCAGAGCGACGAGAAGCGGTTTCATGAAGTGGGTTGCGTTTCCGCCGCGCCGAGAAAGCGCTGGTAAAGGAAGGACGCGATGATGGCGATGACGGCTACGACGATGAACGCCGCGATGCGGTAGAGCTGATCGAGCTGGGAGAGATCGTGCAGGAAGAGTTTGAGAATAACGAGGGCGAGGAGCGCGAGGCCGGCCCAGCGGACGGCGACGGCGCGCTGGCGAATGCCGACGATGAGCAGAGCGAGCGCGAACATGGCCCAGGCGATGGAGTAGCTCATGTCGCGCGCGAAATTGCCGCTGAAGTGAAAGGTGAGCGCGGCCGCGCCAGGTTTGCTGAAGTAATCCGCGATCTCGATGTTGAGCAGGAGGAAGACGAGAATGGTGCCGAGCGCGTAGAGCAACGGCGGTGCGCTGAAGTTGAGGACGCGATGGCGCGGCGGCGCGAGGAGTTTCGCCGCGAAAAAGGCGCAGCCGGCGGCGATGCCGTAGCTGTAGAGATACCAATTGAAGATCGGCGTCGCTGCGCGCGAATAATAGCTAAGCACGGCGGGATTGAAGGCCAATCGCGCAAAGGCAATGACGATGAGCGCGACGCCGGTGAGGCGCAGTCCTGGATGCGGGACGCGCCGGAAAAGCCAGCAGAGTGCCGCGCCTTCGAGCGCCCAGCCAAGTGTGATCCATTGGCGATCGAATTGGATGGGGAAAATGAGGGTGATGAAGAACAGCGCGGCTCCGCCGAAGAGCGCGAGCTGCGCGGTCTTCGCCGGGCTCGCGCCCGGTGTGAGTCTGAGAATGAGGAACAGACAGAGCAATGCCGGCAGGGCGAAGCCGGCCGGGAGCAGGCCCAGCATTCCGTTCGGATGAGTGGAGCGAACGAGGTCGTAAACGAGAAAGAAATGGAGCGGGGCCGCGAGCGCTGAGCTGGCCCAGACGAGAGTGCGATTCGCGAATTGTCGATGAAAGAAAAACGGGAACGCGGTGAAGAGCGCGCTGAATCCCAGATACCAGAGGAGTGGAAGCGCTGCGTGCGCTTTATCGAAATGCGCGGAGTGCCAGGCGAACTCGAGCAGCACGGTCGAAACGAGCGCAACCCAAGCGAGGAGATCGGCCGCGAAGATTTTCGTCAGCCCGAGCAGAAGCACGACGAGAAAGAGCGCGAGAGCGAAAACCGGACTGGGATTCGCCAGCGACAATCGCAGCACTGCCATGATGAGGAGGGCGAATGGGAGTGATGCGGACAACGCTGGAAGCTGAATGCGGAGCTTCGCTGGATCGAAAAACGCAGCGGGGGCAGGAGCGGCTGGTTGGAATCGACGCGTCGCCCACATCGCCGCTGCCACGAAGAAAACAGCGAAGCCCCCGATGAGAAACAGTGCGGAGTCGAGGCCGCTCAGTGTTGTCGTTGGAAGTTGAAGCAGCCACGCGCCAAGCGCGACGAGGGTGAGCACGAGCACGATGACCATGGCTGCGAGCGTGCCGGCGGCGATGACGGCGAAAAGCGCGAGAACGTTCACGCACAGGACGAGCGGCCAGATAAGAAATGATGCGGTGGCGAGTTTGAAGATCGGCAGCAGGACGAGAAGCAATGTGGCTGCGGGAAACAAATGTGTCGCCCAGATCGGCGATGGTTTGCCGAGCCGCTGCATTAAGAGCGGCGCGGAGGAATGCACCGCGGCGAAGATGAAGTAGGCCGCGAGCGCGGCGTAAAGATTGTGCGCGGTGAGATGGGATTGCGTCCACAACGCCAGGAGCACGAACACAGCGCCACCGGCCGCGGTGAGAAGACGCGCGAAATAATCCCGGCCGAAAATGAGTGAGAGCAGTCCGGCGTCGACGACGAAAACGTAGGTGAAGAGCAGCGCCGGCCGCTCCG
>QHBL01000019.1 GCA_003244125.1 Chthoniobacterales bacterium | reverse complement strand
TGGATCCGGATGAAATCGACTGCATGGGTCGCGCCGAGGTCGATGACTATCCATTGCGGACGAACCGCTTCTCCGGTGAAGTATGAATCAAGGTAAGGATTGCTTTTCCAAAACGAAGAATCGCTTCCGTCAGTGATGCGCGAATAGTCGTCGTCGTTGGCTTGGTCGATCGTATTTCCACGCCTCGGTAAACGGTAGCCGTAAGAGACGGTGATTGGATTCATCAGCGAGCTATCGGAAGTCCAGTATCCGCGGGAATGAGCAGGGTCGCTCCAGTTGCCCCGGGGATTCCAATGCCAGACCTCGCCCGCGAGCTCGGTGCGCAGGCGATAGGTGACAGGTCCAAGCCCGGTGGCCAACATAGAAGTGATGTTCTGGTGCGAGAACATGCGCGCGCACTCACCGCTGGAATGACCATCTACGCCGCCGCCGAGAGCTTCTCTTCCATCGAACTGGTTAAGGCGATGGGTGGCATCTATTGTCGCGGTCACAGAAGCTAATGTTTGCGCGTGGGCGCGAGTTGCCGCGCTCAATCCGGTAAGGCAAAGTAGCGCCGTGAGGTGTGACCAGAAGCGCATTGCCAACTCCCTCGCAGCTTTCTTTGTGATAATCATCGTCTCAGGATGTTCCAAGCGGACGCAGGTTCAGAAGGTCGATCCCAACGCCCCAGTGGAGCTTGCCGTTCCCGACCGGGGCGCTTACACCGGAGCTTTCATCGACTTTGGCGAAGCGGAAGAAGATGTGACCCTGGAGCTGATCGAAGGCTTTGAAGAGATGGTGGGCAAACATCAAGCCATCATTGCCTCATCGAGCTACTGGGGGGAACAAGATTTTCCGGTGCGGAGTCTGGAGGTGATCTGGCAACATCATTCCATCCCCCTCGTCTTTTGGTCTCCCTGGGATAGGCCCTACGAGCAGAACAAAGGGCCGGATCGGTTCAGTCTTACTTCGATCATCGCGGGCCAGTGGGACAACTATATCGATAAGTGGGGGGATAAAGCCAAACAGTTTGGTCATCCGATGATCGTTGTCTTTGCCAATGAGATGAATGGCGACTGGTTTCCGTGGTCGGGCACCTACTACGGTGGAAGCGAACCGGCGGACGAGGACGAAACGAAGTGGCAGGGGCCGGAGACATTCAAGACAGCGTATAGGCATGTGGTGGATCGCGTGCGGGCGCGCGGCGCCAGTAACATCAAATGGATGTTCCACACCAATAATTATTCATATCCGCTGGATACGTGGAACTTCGCGCCTGCTTACTATCCCGGCGCGGCGTATGTGGATTGGTTGGGGTTAAGTGTTTACGGCCAGCAATACAAGGATGAACCGTGGGCCGATATTCCTTCCCTGGTGGATTGGCCTTATGAGGAGATGAGTAAACTGGATGCGAGCAAGCCAATCATGATCGCGGAGTGGGGGACTGGAGAGTTTCCGAATTCAGGAAATAAGGCCGAGTGGATCAAGCAGGGATTGGAGTTATTCCGCACGCGGTACCCCAGGGTAAAAGCAGCTGTTTACTGGCATGAACGCTGGGAGAACCAGGATGGTTCCTATAGTAATCTGCGGGTGAACTCTTCGGTGGAATCGCTGGAGGCATATCGCGCAGGCGTGGCTAATCCGGCCTGGCTCGGTGATTTGATGCTGCGGCCGGTGACGAAATAGCGTTGTAGCTGCTGTGCGTCAGGGCGGCAGATTCGTTGCATTACCAACGCGCCATGCGCCTGCCGCCGAGACGGACGGCAACTACAACGGCAGATGAAATATCCTGGAGTAGGCATTGCGACGTGACAACGAGCTATTGCGTTTTGCTGAATGGGAGTTTCTTCTGCAAATCGAGCACGAGCTTCCAGTCGCCGTTCAGGTCAACCTGCCAGATATTGAGATAGATGCCGCGCTCAGTGATGTTACCGCGTTCTTCCGAGTACTTACCATAGGTATAACTAAGCTCCCCCGAGCTACTCAGTCGCGTCGCCGCTGCGTCGCACACAAGCTTGCCGTGATCAGAACCGAGCATCACCTCGGCCGCGGTAATGCCGATGGCAGGAAAAGATTTGTCGCGCAGCACGCGAAGCTCAGGTGCGCCGAAATCGACGATCGCTTTACCAACATCTTCCCCTGCGCGCGCGGAGAAAGCCGCCTCCGTCTTGCGAAGACTGCGGCGCGCTTCTTCCTGCGAGCGCTCGGCCGCGGTCGCATCGATGGGCATAAGCTGGAGCGCAGGCGGCGGCTCACTTGGTTGGGAATTATCAATGCCGACGTCGAGCGCGATCTTCCACTGGCCGCGATTTCGCCAGATGGTGACGTAATTGCCGAAGGCCGTTTCGCCCGCGCCGTTCTTTTTCTTCAACTCCCACGGGCCGGTAGTGTAACCGAGATCCCCTGCGCGCGAGACGACGGCGAAGACCGGTTCCCAAACGAGAATGCCGGAGAATTCCTTTCGCGCGCTCCAGTATTTTTTGCCGTTCACCGCTGCGGGCGCGAAAGCGATGCCATCATCCGCGAAGTAGGCGACGCAGGCGGCAGGGATTCCTTTTTCGAGCGACATGGCGGAGAACTCGCGATCGATTCTGGATATCTCGCGCGCGGCGGAACTATCGGCGTTCTGGGCGTCAACGGCTGAGAGTAAAAAACCGGCGAGGGCAAAAATAATCGCGGCCACAGACAAAATCGAGAGTTGGCGGCGTTTCATTTATCAAAGACCGTGAATGGTCATGGAGAATGTCGCCGCCCATGAAGATTGGAAAGTTTGTTTTTCGGAACTTGCGCCGGGCCTTCTCCTTTTCGCGCGGCAATGGGTGCGCAGTGTGGCCGACGCCGAGGACGTGGTGCAGGAGGCTTTCGTGCGTTTTTGGCGACGCGACCTCAGCATTCACAATCGCGCGCTGCTTTATTCGGCGGTGCGCTCAGCCGCGCTCGATCTCATCCGGCGCGACAGCCGCCGCGCTCGACGCGAAGTGGAAGCACTCGGCGGATCTGAGCAAACAGTGCAGCCGCAGTTTGAGCAATTGGATGACTCCCAGCGCGAGCTGG
>QHBL01000009.1 GCA_003244125.1 Chthoniobacterales bacterium | reverse complement strand
ATCGAGGCGGAGATCAACCGCCGCCGTGGCGAGGCCGAGCGCCCCTCCGACATCCCGCTCACCAACTTCCGCGGCATCGAGCTCCGCCACTTCGCTGTTGAGATCGCCCGCCTGGCCCTCATCATCGCCGAATATCAGTGCGACGTGATTCATCGCGGCCAGCAACTCGCACTCGCGGAGTTCCTGCCGGTCGAAGCCGCCAACTGGATCACCTGCGGCAATGCCCTGCGGCTCGACTGGCTAAGCATCTGCGATCCGCAAGAAAAGGCGGTAAAACTCCGCGCTGACGATTTGTTCGAAACGCCGCTGGATCAGGCAGAAATCGATTTCGCGAATGAAGGCGGGGAGACCTACATCTGCGGGAATCCGCCGTTCACTGGCACACGGAAGCAAACGGATAGCCAAAAGAGTGATTTGGAGTTTGTGTTCGCTCCCGTCACCAAGAATTGGAAAAACGTCGACTATGTCGGTGCGTGGCTGCTCAAGGCGGCTCAATACCATGCGCATTGTCGAGCTTCATTTTCATTCGTTGCTACGAATAGCCTCTGCCAAGGGCAGCAAGTCCCAATCACATGGGCACTGCTCCGCGTGATGGGATGTAAAATCCGTTTTGCCTACACGTCATTCATTTGGTCCAACTTAGCTAAGAACAAGGCAGGAGTAACGGTAATCATTGTAGGATTGGACTTCCAAACTAGCGGCGCGAGATACCTGATTTCGGGCGATAACAAACGAACTGTCGAGAACATCAATCCTTACTTAACGGAGCATCAAATCGACATGGTTGCCGCGTCCAGGACGCCGAAGTTCACTGATGTCGTTATGGATTACGGGGTTTATTACTCTAAGTCCGCTGGCCTCATCTTGAACCTCGAGGAAAAGCAGGAACTCCTTAAATCTGGATTCCCGCCTGAAATGACAAAGCGGTTCCTCGGATCGACCGAATTTATCAACGGAAAGGAGCGCTATTGTCTTTGGCTAGATGATGAGGGATCGCGTCTCGCAGATGTGTTTCCGGAGATTAGGAAGAGGATCGAATCTGTCCGCACAGAGCGATTGGAGACCGACGATGCTGCAGTGAACAAGCTCGCAACAAAGCCTCATCAATTCAGAGAGAGAAAGGGGGATGGTCATCGGAAGGTCTTCGTCCCGATTGTGTCTTCGGAGAACCGAGAATTCTTTCCCGTTGGCCTAGCTAACGAAACAGTCATACCGACTAACAAGGCTTTCTTCGTCGACAATGGACCGCTTTGGGGAGTCGCAATTCTTTCTTCCAGGACACATCTTGCTTGGATCGCCACAATCTGCGGCAGATTGCGCTCAGATTATTCCTACTCAAATACCCTTGGCTGGAACACCTTTCCCGTCCCCACGCTCACCGCGCAAAACAAATCCGACCTGGGGCGTTGCGCGGAGGACATCCTGCTGGCGCGCGAGGCGCATTTCCCGGCGACGATTGCTGATCTTTACGATCCCGAGACAATGCCCGCCAACCTGCGCGCAGCCCACGAGCGCAACGACGAGACGCTGGAGCGCATCTACATCGGC
This sequence comes from Chthoniobacterales bacterium, assembly GCA_003244125.1. Next base: position 2,800 of record QHBL01000009.1, on the reverse strand, counting down.
CGCCGCTTCAAGAACGACACCGAGCGGCTCGAAAAACTCTTTGAACTCTATACCCAGAATGCCGCACGACAGGCCCCGTCGAAGAAGCGTGTCCGGAAAGCGAAAGCTTCCAACGCATGAGCGGACTGACCTTTACTTCCATCCTTTGGGATCGCGACGATGACCCTGAGGGTAATGTGCCGCATATCGCGAGACACAACGTGACCACGGAGGAAGTCGAAGATGTTTTCAAGAAGCCTACAGGTACGGGCACCAGCCGGTCTTCTGGCCGACCCATTGTTTTCGGAGACACCCGCGCGGGTCGGCATATTATGGTAGCTTATGAGGGCATCGACGCCTCTACCGCGTATCCGATTACGGCGTACGAGGTGCGGAAAAGAAGACGACCATGAAACGCATTATTCGCGAGCGACTGCTCACCGCTGAGGAAGCCGACAAATATCGACTGATACGCGATCAGGTCGCGGAAGAGCTACCTGAGATAATCGCCCGATACCATAACGACTCAGTCGATTCTGACCAGTCGGAGCAAAATGGGGAGAAGTATCCATCTATCCCGTCCGTAACAGTCAGGTACGCGTGCAACGGAAGCTCGACCCGAGCTAACGCAATGGGGATGCGACCGATGCAGGAGCGCGTCTGGCAAAAACGAGGCGAGCAGTATTTGTTGATCAAATCGCCACCCGCGTCCGGAAAAAGCCGAGCGCTCATGTTCGTCGCGCTCGACAAGCTGGCGAACCAGAAGATCAAGCAAGCTATCATTGTTGTACCTGAGCGGTCGATCGGCGCCAGCTTCCAGGATGAACCGCTCAGTCAGTTTGGCTTCTTCGCGGATTGGAAAGTCGAACCGAGGTGGAATCTCTGCAACGCACCAGGTTCCGATAGCAACGGCAAGGTAGAGGCGGTGAAGAAGTTCGTGGAGAGCGGAGACGAGGTATTGGTCTGTACCCACGCGACCTTCCGCTTCGCGATGGAGAAGTTCGGGGCCGAAGCTTTTGATGATCGTCTTATCGCGGTGGACGAATTCCACCACATCTCGGCCAATCCCGATAACAAACTCGGCGAACACGTCCGAGAGTTAATGGCCCGCGACAAGGTGCACATCGTCGCGATGACCGGCTCCTATTTCCGCGGTGATGCAGAAGCTGTTCTGCATCCGGATGATGAGGCCCGGTTCGATACTGTTACCTACACCTACTACGAACAGCTTAACGGCTATCAATATCTCAAGCAACTCGACATCGGCTATTACTTCTATGCCGGCAGCTATCTGACGAAAAATAGCGAGACAGATAAATCTATCTTCGATGTCCTGCAGCCTGGTGAGAAGACGATCGTTCACATTCCGAACGTCAATGCGCGAGAAAGCACAAAGGATAAAATCAAAGAGGTAGAACAAATCATCGAAGGCTTAGGCGAATGGCAAGGCACGGATCAGAAAACGGGGTTTCAGCTCGTCAAAACCGCCGACGGGAGCATTCTAAAGATCGCCGATCTAGTGGATGACGATCCTGCGAAGCGCGATCGCGTAATGGCGGCCTTGAGGGAGCCCGAGCAAAACAACGATCGTGACTATGTCGATATTATCGTGGCCCTCGGTATGGCGAAGGAAGGTTTCGATTGGATTTGGTGCGAGCACGCCTTGACGGTTGGTTACCGCGCCAGCCTCACGGAAATTGTGCAGATCATTGGCCGCGCGACTCGTGACGCGCCGGGTAAAACGCGGACTCGTTTCACGAATCTGATCGCAGAGCCGGATGCCTCGCAGCCGACAGTCACAGAAGCCGTCAACGATACACTGAAGGCCATTGCTGCCAGTCTGCTTATGGAGCAGGTGCTCGCCCCGAGATTTGAGTTTAGGCCGAAAAATCCAAACAACCAAGCTACCGAGGGCTTTGATTACGGAACAGGCGGTTATGATCCTGAAAAATGCAACGTAGGCTTCAACCAGCAGACTGGTCTTATTCAGATGGAGATCAAAGGACTGGCGGAGCCAAAGAGCGAAGAGGCCACTCGTATCTGTCGCGAAGACTTGAACGAACTAATCACTGCCTTTGTGCAGGATAAAAACGCAATTGAGCGCGGAATCTTTGACGAGGAACTAGTGCCCGAAGAACTAACCCAGGTGCGAATGGGAAAGATTGTCAAAGAGGTCTACCCACACTTAGACGACGAAGATCAGGAGGCTGTTCGGCAACATGCGATCGCGGCACTAAATGCAGTTCAGCAGGCGAAGAAGGTCATAGCAGACAGTGATCCTGAGGCCTCGAAGAACATGGCATTGATCGAAGGTGTGCGGAAGTTTGCCCTTTCCGTCACGGAACTCGACATCGACATGATCGACCGGATCAATCCTTTCGGCGAGGCCTACGCGATTCTCGCCAAGGCGATGACCGAAGAACGGCTGAAGCAGGTAGCAGAAGTTATCGCCGCCCGAAGAAGCAACCTTACTATCGAAGAAGCGCGTGAACTAGCGAAACGGGCGCTTCGCTTCAAACAAGAAAAGGGGCGACTACCCACACTGACCGCGGTCGATCCATGGGAAAAACGAATGGCAGAAGGTGTCGCTTTCCTACAACGTGAAGCGGGGCGGCAGAATGGCTAACAAGATTACAGAAGACGATCTGGGATTGCTTAGTGAGCTAGGCGTGAGCGCCGAAGTTGCGCAAACCGGCAGTCGCACCGCACGGGAACAACGAATTATCGCTGGGTTCGAAGAGATCGAACGCTTCGTGGAAGAGCATGACAAAATTCCCCAACATGGCGAGCAGAACGAAATCTTCGAACGGCTTTATGCCGT
>QHBL01000114.1:269-3083 GCA_003244125.1 Chthoniobacterales bacterium | reverse complement strand
AGGCGATCTCATTTTGTTTGGCGCCGGCAAGTGGGAGATCGCGTGCGAAGTGCTTGGCCGCATCCGCCTGCGCATCGCCGAAATTCAGAAGCTCACCGCGAACTCGCAGCAGCTCGATTGGCTTTGGGTGACCGATTTTCCTCTCGTGCAATTTGATCCGACCGAGAACAAATGGAATGCGGTGCATCATCCGTTCACGCGGCCGAAAACCGAAGACCTGCCGCTGCTGGAGGAGAAACGTTACGGCGAGGTCCGCGCGGAAGCCTATGATGTGGTGCTGAACGGCGTCGAAATAGGAGGCGGCAGCATCCGCATTCACGAGCAGGAATTGCAGGCGAAAATGTTCAGCGCTCTCGGCATCAGCGCCGAAGAGCAGCAGGCCAAATTCGGACACATGCTGCGCGCCTTTCGCCTCGGCGCGCCACCGCACGGCGGCATCGCGCTCGGCCTCGATCGCATCATTATGCTGCTCTGCGGCGAGCATTCCATCCGCGACGTGATGGCATTCCCGAAAAATAATCGCGGCCAGGAATTGATGACCGGAGCGCCCGCGGAGGTGGACGAACGCCAGCTGCGCGAGCTCGGGATCAAACTGGCACGCGAAGCAAAGACCGGCTAAACTTCGATATGTTCGTCGAAGGCGGACTTCATCCCGAGCAGGTAAAAGGCTGCGCAAGATGTCGCTCGACCGCCGCGCTGCCATTGCGCTGGCATTTGTGCGTTCGATGCGGCAACTCAAGTTGTCCGCACTGCGCAGCCAGCATCCCGATTGGACCGAAGAACAATTTGATGCCGCGCTCCGGCAGTCCGTTTCGCATGGCGGATAGCGATCCGGCTTCAATTTTCGTCCCGCGTTTCAATGCACTTGATATCCCGTGGGCGGCGACTGGGTCAGTCGCTTCCATGCTTTACGCCGAGATACAGCACCCATAAGGGCCATCGGCGGTCTGTGGACTGGGCCGGCGAGAGACTGTGGCTGGTGCCTCCTGAGTATGTCATCGATTACTCGGCGCGGTCTAGCCGAGCAGTGGCGCCAGGTTGCCGGCTGAACGGGCTTTCGTTCGCGGCAACATGGGCGGCGGCGGCCGCGATCTGATTTTCCGGCGTGCGGAAAACGATGCTGATCGCGAGCGTCACCACGCAGCCGACGAAGACGAACCAGGGCCAGGAGATGCTTGGCCACCATGCAGGCATGATTGCGCCGAAGTTTATACCGGTGCCGGGAATTGAGACTTTGCACAACACGAGCACGGCGATGATGCCGCAGATCATGGCGATCACGTTTGTGCCATCGCGGCCCCGGGTGCGCGTGAGCATGCCGAGGAGAAATACGGCCACGAGGGCGCCGTAGGTGTAACCAAGAATGCCGATGGCGATCGGGATGATGGTGAGCTTCGCGTCGTGCAGAACGGCGTTCGCGGCCACGGTGGCGACGATGATCATTAACAAACCAAAGACAGCGGTGGCGATGCGCGCACTGCGGATCGCGTCGCGATCCGACGCGCCGGGTCGGATGTAGGGCAGATAAAAATCTTTGGTGAAACTGGTGGCGAGCGCGTTGAGCGCGGCGGAGGTCGAGCCCATCATGGTGGCGAACACGCCGGCGATGATCAGGCCGCGCATCACCACCGGCATTTCGTGTACGATGTAATGGCCGAAGATCTCGTTATCAGCGGCGGGCAAGGTCGGGTCGGGCACGACCGCGTAGTAAACCGAAAGCAGAATGCCGACGGTGAGAAACGCCGCCGCGATCGGCAGGTCCATCACGCCGCTGAGAATGAGCGAGAGCTGCGACTTGCGCGGATTCGGCGCGGTCAACATTCGCTGCACCATGTCCTGGTCGGTGCCGTGCGTGGCCATGGTGAGCAGCGTGGAACCGATGAACGCTGCGAAGATCGTGTACGGCTCCTCCAGCATGGCCTTGAATGCCGCACCGAATGGCAGCGCGCTGTTCCAGCCCGTTTGGAAGAGTTTCACATTGGAAAATCCGCCGAGATTCGTTTTCACCGTTTCCATTCCCCCCGGAATGCTCCGCAACAGCAAAGCGATCGCGAACAGGACCGAGCTGAACATCAACACCGCCTGGATGAGGTCAGTCCAGACGACGGCTTTGATTCCGCCGACAGCGGTGTAGATCGTCGTCACCACAGTGACAAAAATGATGCCCCAGATGTAGGTATTGAGATTGACCGGCAGCGTCGGAAAAAGATATCGCCAGATCACCACCATGATGGCGCCGCCGAGATAAAGCCGGACGCCGATACCGAGCACGCGCGTGAAGAGAAATATGCCGCTCGCCATGTTTTTCGTTTTCGTGCCGAAGCGGACGGTGAGGAATTCGTAAACGCTCTGCACTCGGTAGGCGTAGTAAGGTTTGATGAAGGTGAACGCGATGATGATGCGGGCGAGCACGGTGCCGATGGCGAGCTGGCCGTAGAAATAGCCGCGCGTTTTGAATCCTTCTGCCGGGGTGCCGAGGAATGTGGCCGCGCTAGTCTCGGCCGCGATGATTGAGGCGAGCACGGCCCACCAGGGGATCGAGCGCGAGCCGAGGGAGAAATCTTCCAGGTTGCGATTGCGCCGTCCGGCCCAGAGGCCGAGCGCAACGATGCCGGCGAAATAGACGACGAGAACGATGCCGTCGATGAGCAGGCGCGCGTTCACCGGCGGTATTTACCCACGGATGACCCACGGATGAAACACGGATTTACAGCTCGCGCTGGCAGGCGGATGACATTGCTGGGCGCGGAGTTAAGCCACAGATGCACACAGATTCTCTTTTCCCTAATCTGTGTTTCATCCGTGTTAATCTGT
>QHBL01000114.1:0-198 GCA_003244125.1 Chthoniobacterales bacterium | reverse complement strand
TCCGGCCAGGTCTTTCATTGGGAGAAATGGGAAGAGGGGTTTGTCGGGGCGATTGGTGAGTTGCCCGTGCATGTGGAGCAGTGCGGTGACGTTTTGAAAGTCCGCGAAGCCGGGACGGCTTCGCCAGCACGCGGGACGCCCGCGCTACCCGGAACTGTCGCGCGCTACTTTGCGCTGGATCATCCGCTGGCGAAAATC
>QHBL01000354.1 GCA_003244125.1 Chthoniobacterales bacterium | reverse complement strand
CTGGAGCGGGAAAAGGGCATCACCATTCGGGCCAAAAACGCCGCCTTTCAGTGGAACGGTTACCGCATCAACATCGTCGACACGCCGGGTCACGCGGACTTCGGCGGAGAAGTGGAGCGCATCATGAAAATGGTGGATGGCGTGTTGCTCGTGGTGGATGCGCACGACGGCCCGCAGGCGCAGACGCGTTTTGTCTTGCGAAAAGCGCTGGAAAACAAGGCGAAGGCCATCGTTGTCATTAATAAGATCGATCGCGAAAATGCGCGGCCGCACGCGGTGCTCGACATGGTGTTTGATCTTTTCGTCGAGCTGAAGGCGACCGATGAGCAGCTCGATTTTCCGATTATTTACGCCAGCGCGAAGGAAGGCTTCGCCATACGTGAACTGCACGAGAACAACGAGGACATGACCCCGCTTTTCGAGTCCATAGTCAAACATGTGCCGCCGCCGACAATCTCGGCCGATCCGTTTTTCCAAATGCTAGTGTCGAATCTGGACTACAGCGATTACCTCGGCCGCATCGCGCTTGGTCGCATTGTGAGCGGGCGGGTGAATGTCGGCGATTCCATCGTCTCCATTCACCGCGGCGGGCAGCGCGAGCGCGCGAACGTCACGGCGCTCTTCACCTACGCGGGTTTGGAGCAGGTGCAGGTCGAGCACGCGAACGCGGGCGACATCGTCGGCCTCACCGGTTTCGAAGATGTTTTCATCGGCGAAACGCTGACTGATCGCGAGGAGCGCGCGCCGTTGCAGTTTGTCGATATCGATCCGCCGACGATCCGGATGCGCATTCTCGTGAACGATTCGCCCTTCGCCGGCCGCGATGGGAAATTCGTCACCGCGCGCCACATCAAAGAGCGGCTCGTGCGCGAGACTCGCACCAACGTTTCACTCGAAGTGAGCGATACCGATACGGCCGGCGCATTTGAGATTAATGCGCGCGGCGAAATGCAGATCGCAATCCTGGTGGAGCAAATGCGTCGTGAAGGCTACGAGCTGATGGTCTCGCGGCCCGAGGTCATTTTCCATCACGATGAGGCCGGCGGCTTGCTCGAGCCGATCGAGAATCTTTATGTCGAAGTCCCGTCGGACAACGTCGGCGACGTCATGCAATCGCTCGCCGCGCGCAAAGGTGAAGTGACGGCGATGGATCATCACGCCAATCGCGTGTCGATTGAAGCGATCATTCCCACCCGCGGGCTCATTGGATTCGAGACCGATCTGGTGAATCTCACTCGGGGCGAGGGTTTGATGAGTCATCTCTTTCGCGAATACGCGCCGTACAAGGGCGAGATCGAGGGACGCAATCGCGGAGTGATGATCTCGATGGAACCCGGGACGAGCACAGCTTACGCGCTGAACAATATTCAGGCGCGAGGGAAATTGTTCATTGGCCCGCAGGAGGAAATTTATACGGGAATGATCGTGGGCGAGAACGCGCGGCCGGAAGATCTGCCGGTGAATCCGTGCAAGGCGAAACATTTGACCAACATGCGGAGCCAGGGCGACGGCAAAGGCATTCAGCTGGAAGCGCCGCTGAAGATGAGCCTGGAGCGGGCGATCGAATACATCGATGCGGATGAGTATGTGGAAGCGACGCCGAAATCGCTGCGATTGCGCAAACGCATACTCGATGCGACGCAGCGAAAGCGCGCAGCCGCGGCCGTGGCGGCGTGAACCGCGGATGCCGTCATCCTGAGCGCAGCAAAGCGGAGTCGAAGGATCCCGTGGAAGTAACCTTTCAGCTAGCGCCACGGAATCCCTCGGCTGCGCTCGGCATGACGGAGCGGCGGCGAGTGATTGACAATGCGTAAGAACTGCGGTTGAGTTTGCGTAGTTAGTTCGCCTCCTCGCAAGCCAATCTCTCTTCGAGGCGCGCCCGTTCCCGACGACCAGCGGTTATTTGGCCAGACGAACTTTCGCAATTAACAACTCCCCACCATGGCGGGACACAGCAAGTGGTCCAAGGTTAAACGGTTCAAGGGTGCGATCGACGCCAAACGCGGGAAGATCTTTTCGAAGCTTTCGAAGGAAATCACCATCGCGGCGAAGACCGGTGGCGGTGATTCGAATGGCAACCCGCGATTGCGCAGCGCCATCCTGGCGGCGCGCGCGACCAGCATGCCGAATGATAACATCGAACGCGCGATCAAACGCGGCACGGGCGAAGGAAGCGAGGCGGCGCATTTCGAGGAGATCGTTTATGAAGGTTACGCGCCGGGCGGAGTGGCGTTGATCGTGGAAGCGGCGACGGACAACAAGAACCGGACGGCGGCGGAAGTGCGCAGTATTTTTAGCAAGAACCATGGCAACCTGGCGTCGAGCGGGAGCGTTTCCTACATGTTCCATCGTAAGGGGCAGATCGTGGTGCCGCGCTTGGCGATTGAGGAAGACAAGCTGCTGGAGCTGGTGCTCGAAACGGGCGCAGAGGAGTTGACAAATGAGGAGGACGTGTATCTTGTCACCACTGCTCCCGATCAGCTCTACGCTGTAGCTGAGGCGCTCAAAAACGCAGGCGTTACCCCCGAGAGCCAAAAGTTTACTTTCATCCCCGATACGACAATTACGGTCGGCGACGAGGCCGTGGCGCAACAGGTGTTGCGCTTGTGCGATGCACTCGAAGACGACGATGACGTGCAGAACGTCTATTCAAATTTGGAAATCCCTGAGCAAGTGCTGGCCAAGTTGCCGGCGTAAGAAAGATCCAGCGCGCCTCTTTGCGGGCCCGCGCCTAACTGATATGAGCGACGAAAACGAAATCCAGCCGGTTGAGACCACCCAGGCACGGCCGGACACTGCATCCCAGCCCGAAGCGCAGCCGCGTCCGGATCGCGAACGACATCGCCGGCCGCGCCGGCGATTTCCGCGACGCCGCGGCGGGTTCAATTCCGATTACTCGAACGATCGGCACCCTGGCGGCTACAACAACGACGCTCCGGGCGAAGCGCAGCCGGAGTCGGCTGAGAATGGCGTTACGGAAGGCGAAGTGCAAGGCGAGCCGGAATTCGGCGAGGGCATTATCGAGATTTCCGGCAAAGGCTTCGGTTTTCTGCGCGATCCGAAACGCAACTTCGTCCAGGCGCCGCAGGATATCTTTGTCACTCCTGAAATCGTGCGGCGGTTTGGGCTGCGCGACGGCATGTGGATTCAGGGCGAGACGCGGCGAGGGAATCGCGGCCCGCAATTGACCAAGCTGCTTCAGATCAATGGCGGTGAGCCGACGAAATATAACGGGCTGCGGCCATTCGAAGAGTTGACCACGATTAACCCGAACAAGCGCATCAAGCTCGAGACGGTGCCGGACCGGTATACCACGCGCATCATGGATTTGATGACGCCGTTGGGAATGGGCCAGCGCGGAATCATTGTGGCGCCGCCGCGCACCGGCAAGACGACGCTGCTCCATCACATAGCGGATGCGGTGGTGAAAAATCATCCGGAAATGCGCGTCATCATTCTGCTGGTCGATGAGCGGCCGGAAGAAGTGACCGATTTTCGCCGTTCGCATCCCAAGACCGAAATCATGGCCAGCTCGAATGACAGCGATATCAAGAGTCACACCCGCATCGCGCAGCTGGCGATCGAGCGCGCGAAACGGCTGGTGGAAGCAGGCGAGAACGTTTTCATTCTGCTCGATTCGATTACGCGCACCGCTCGCGCATTCAATAACGCCATGGGCGGCGGCGGGCGGACGATGAGCGGCGGTATCGATGCCCGCGCCATGGAGACGCCGCGGAAGATTTTCGCCGCGGCGCGCAATACCGAGGAAGCCGGCTCGCTTACAATTGCGGCGACGGCGTTGATCGAAACCGGCAGCCGCATGGACGAGCTGATCTTTCAGGAGTTCAAGGGCACGGGAAACATGGAACTGGTGCTGGATCGCAAGATCAGCGATCAGCGCATTTATCCGGCCGTCGATATTTTCCTTTCCGGCACGCGCCGCGAAGAGTTGCTCCTGCAACCGTGGGAACTGGAGAAGATTAATTTGATCCGGCGCGGTCTTGCTGGACACAAACCGGGCGAAGCGATCGAACGGCTGCTCATGTTCGTGAGGAAATTTCCGACTAACGCCGAGATGCTGAAGGGCATTCCGGGGTAACAGGTTCACCCGGTCACTAAACTGTCATTCCGAGCGGAGCGAAGCGGAGTCGAGGAAATCCCTGACTATTTAGCGGCTTTCGAATGATCAGAGATGTCGCGACTGCGGTTCGCTTCGCTCGACATGACAAGGAAACGCACGCGAGCGGCAAAGGATATTGAGTGGGAAGTTCTTCCACCCGAAGAGAAGCGAAAGCGCGCTTCGCTCGAGCCGTTGTTTCGCTGGGTCGCGCTCGTCATGGACGACCTGCTCGGAATTCCGAAGACGCGTTTTAAGTTCGGCCTCGATCCGTTGCTCGGACTGATTCCCGGCATCGGCGATACCGCGTCTGCGGCGGTGTCAGCGCTCGTTCTCATTCAAGCGGCCCGCCGCGGTTTGCCCAAGATTCTACTCGCGCGCATGTCGCTGAACATTCTCATCAACGAGCTCGTCGGCATCATTCCCGGCATCGGCGACGCCTTCTCGTTCTGGTTCAAATCGAACAAGCGCAATTACGAATTGTTGTTAGCTCACGGCACGGGTGTTCGCCGCGCTCGGCCTTCTGATTGGGTCTTCGTCATTGCCGTGCTCATCATGCTCGCGATTATCGTGGGCGTCGGAATCATCGTCAGCTTCCTCGTTCTCCGGGCTACGGCGCACGCACTCGGCTTTCACTGAGCGAAATAGTTTCCGAAAATCCTGCGAATCTCCCCGCGCGCGTCCGCGCACGCGCTCTCCAATTCGGCTGCATTCCCCAGTCGCATCCGGCAGGCGAGCGTTTCGCGCTCGTTCACGTCGGCGGGCAGGTGCGAAACCGCAGCATGCGACCAGCGCCGCAGCACTGTCTCGAGGCGGCGAAGAAATTCATAGCTCCCCTTCAATCGTTTCGCCTCGGGAATTCGGAGCTGATCGATTGCCCGCAGCATCGAAGCTTCGCGCACGCCGTCGCGCATCTGCAAGGCTTGCACGAGAAACTCAGCCTCGACGATTCCGCCGCGGCCGGTTTTGAAATCGAGCGCGTCATTGCCGCTGCCGCGCTCTTTGCCAATGCGTTCGAGCATCGCGCCGATCTTGCGGAACAGCTCCGGATCGCAGGCCGCGCGCGACCACGCCGAGTATGCGACCGCGGCGAATTCGTTTTGGTGGGGACCGGCAATCGGTCGCGCGCGCGTGAGCGCCTGGATTTCCCAAAACTGCGCGCGGTCGCGGTAATAGGCGGCGAACGCCTCGAGCGGCGCGATCAACGGTCCCTTCTCGCCTTCAGGCCGGAGCCGCAGATCGATTGACGCGATCGCGCCTTCGTGGCTCGGCGCGGCCAGCGCGTTGATGAGATTTTGTGCACCGCGGTAATCGTCGCCAACAAACATGAGATCCAGATCGGAGCCATAGGTCAGCTCGCGGCCGCCGAATTTTCCCATCGCGATAATGGTAAGATCGGGCGCGCCGACGCAATCGACCGCAGCGAGCAGACACGCTGCGGCAAGGGCGCTGAGTTCTGCGAATAACTCCGGCGCGATGCCAATAACATCGCGCATGGTAATGCGCAGGAGTTGCATCTTGCGGTAAATGCGAACGGCATCCAAATCGCGCCGCTTGAGTAGCGGCGCCAGCGTGGCGCGATGCTCCGCCACGGACAGGGTGCGACCGAGATCAGGGCTGCGGGTGATTTCTTCGAGGAGCTGCGGATGCCGGGTGAGCGTTTGGGTAGCGGGCGCGCTGGCATCGAAAGTGTGAACGAGCAGCTCGAGCAATTTCGGATTAGTCGCGAGCAGCTCGAAGAGAAGACTGCGCAAACCGAAAGCTTCCACGAAACGGACGATGGCGGTGAGTGTGGCATCGGGATCCGCGCAGCGGCTTAACTCTTCGAGCAGGAGCGGGCGAAGTCTGCCGAAAATCTGACGCGTGCGTGGCGCCACGTGGAAGGAAGAAGAACCGCGGGCGAGCTCGTTCAGCGCACGCGTAGCGCGCGGCTGGTCGCCGAACATTCGCAAGTCCACCGCAGGCGTCGCGGTGCCAGAGGCAACGAGGCGGTGGAAGATTTCCCGCACCTGTTCCCTCGCGCCCCGCAGTTCGCTCAGAAGATGGTCGGCTGAAGGAAAATCGAGGCTGCGCGCGAGACGTTCACGCTTTGCCGCATCATCAGGAATGGAATGGGTCTGGCGTTCAGCTTCTATCTGGAGCCGGTGCTCGATCCGGCGTAATAAACGGTAAGCGCGGTCGAGCGCGCGCGACTCGGCCAGAGGCAGCAACTCGAGCTGCGCGATGCCCCCGAGCGCCTTCAAGGTGGAAGTCTCCTGGAGAAATGGATGATGCGCGCCGTGCATAAATTGCAGCGTTTGCACGATAAATTCGATCTCGCGAATGCCGCCCGCACTGAGTTTCACGTTGAGTGCGTCGGCGGGAACTTCGCGCTCGATCCGGCGCTTGAGCGCGGCGATCTCGGCGAGCAACTCGGGCGTGGGGCTGCGCGGAAAGATGAAGGGCTGATGTTGCCGCAGAAACTCGTAGGCCAGCTCTTCGCTGCCGCACACGCGCCGGGCTTTCATGAGAGCGAAGCGCTCCCACGTTTCACCAAAACCGGCGTAATAATTTTCCATGCTCTCGAGCGAGCGGGTAAGCGGACCGGCGGCGCCTTCGGGCCGGAGACGCAGATCGACGCGCCAGAGCGAGGGCTGACGCGGCGAGAACGCGTTGAGGATTTCTTCGGCGAGACGGTTATGCCACTGGTGATTGGTGAGACGCGAGGTGATTTCGCCTTCCTCGCCATAAAGGAAAATCAGGTCGATATCGGAGCTGTGATTGAGTTCGCGGCCGCCGAGTTTGCCGAGGCCCAGAGCCGTGAACTCGGTCGCCGGTGCGCCGTAGCGCGCGCGCAGAGTGGCATCGGCATGCTGATAGACGACGCCGAGACAGACTTGCGCGAGAGAGGAAAGCTCGGCGGTGGTTTCCTCGAGCGAAGCGATGCCTGCAACTTCGCGTAACGCGATCCGCGTCATCTCGCGCGCTTTCCACTCGCGCAACGGAAGGAAATGATCGCGGGCGATGTCGGTCTTGCTCGCGTGCAGCGCGGCCAGCATTCGGCGCGGGCCGCGATCGGAGGCGCAGATTTCCGGTTGGGAAAGCCAATGGAGCAACTCGGGATCGCGTTGCAGACGTTCCGCGCAAATGGTGGAGACCGCGATCAGATGAATGAGGCCATCGACTCCGATGGGAAATCCGCGCAGGAATTTGTCGAGCGAGCCCGGCCACTGGGCGGCGAGCGCATCTATGGTTCGGCTCACCTGCTCGGGGTTGAGCGACGCGGCGGCTTTGTGTTTGATCCACGCCGCTTGCGAGCTCATGCGGTCGCAAACATCACGCCACCGTCAGACGAACGCGAATCGTGAGGTTTCGGGGAGCACAGGCTGCCAGCCGGTAGCATTTGGCCGCTGGCCACGCGCTATCGGACCGCTACGCAGTTCGCGGCTGGCAGCCTGTGCTCCCCGAA
>QHBL01000266.1 GCA_003244125.1 Chthoniobacterales bacterium | reverse complement strand
CGCGGTGGCAAATTCGTATTGCCATTTCTCCATCAGGACGTGCCGCGGGAAAAAGCTGCGCTCGAAACTGACCCGGAACTTCTGTTCGGCCGGCCAGTTTTCCGCCGGCTCGAAGAAGAGTGTATCGTCCTTCGACCAGCGCCAGGCGCCGCGAATTTGTGGGTCGAGCCGCACACCGGTGATAGCGCGTTTGCTCAAATCATCGAGGCGCGCTGCCGGTTCGCTGAAGTAAACGACCAGCAGTGGAAACTTGAGTTCCTTCTCCAGTTTCATCACTGGGGGCGCGGTGATGGTGACGTGAACGCGATGTGGTTTCGGTTGCCGTTCGTACCATCGCCAGGTCAATGCGCCGGCGGCAATGAGCGCGATGGCACTAACGACAGTTGCGGCGGACAGCCACGGCCGCCGCCTGGCTATCGTGACAATGTTCGCGCTCAGACGCACCAGCCAACACGGAGGACTCCAGGAGAAGCGGCCAAGAATTGTATTCCACATCTTGAGCGGAATACGTGGCGCGGAGCGGAATCTTTCAGGAAAAGAATGTCATCCCGAGCGGGGTCGAGTCGAGGGATGCGGTCGATGTTGTCTTTGAGGTAGCGCTACGGGATGCTTCGGCTTCGCTCCGCTCAGGATGACAGTGTGAAGAAATGAAACCCGGCAGCATTCTCGCGACGCGCCGCAGTTTGGTTGACCGGCTGGCGGATTGGGGCGACCGCGCGCGCTGGCAGCAGTTCTTCGATAGCTATTGGAAGCTGATTTATTCCGCCGCGCGCAAATCGGGGCTGACTGACGCGGAAGCGCAGGACGTCGTGCAGGAGACCATCATCACGGTGGCGAAACGGATTGACCAATTGCGCTACGATCCGGCGCGCGGCTCATTCAAGGGCTGGCTCCTGCACATCACGCGCTGGCGCATTGCGGACCAGTTTCGGAAACGATCGCCCGCGCAACAAGGTCATCATTCGGCGCGCGACCAGGAGACGGCGACGATCGACCGCATGGCCGACCCGAACGCGATTGATCTGGATGAATTGTGGGAGCGCGAGTGGCAGGAGAATCTGCTCACGGCAGCGACGGCACGAGTAAAGAAGAAAATCGATCCGAAACAGTTTCAGATTTTCGATTGTTACGTGCGCAAAGATTGGCCGGCGCAGAAAGTGGCGAAGGAATTACGGGTGAGCGTGGGGCAGGTTTATCTGGCGCGGCATCGTGTCTCGGCGTTGTTGAAGAAAGAGGTGCGAGCGATGCAACGCGATGTCAGCCCGAGCGAAGCGAAGCGCAGTCGAGGGATCGCGGTGAAGTAGTCTCAAAGCCGCGACGGGAGTGGAATTGAACTCACCGCGCACGCTGTGATAACATCGCGCTCATTCCAAACCAGACCACGTCCGCGCGTATTCCCGTTATCCCCGATCATGAAGTGCTGCGCGTGATCGGGCGCGGCGCGTATGGCGAAATATGGCTGGCGCGGACGCGGACTGGCGCATGGCGTGCGGTGAAGGTGGTGTATCGCAGCACGTTTGAAAACGAGCGCGCTTTCCAACGCGAGTTTCAGGGCATGTCGAGCTTCGAGCCGATCTCGCGCGGGCACGATGGTTTTGTCGATATCCTCCACGTCGGCCACACCGACCAATATCTCTACTACACAATGGAGCTGGCGGATGATCGCGCGCACGGTCGCGAGATTGATCCTGAGAAATACGAAGCGCACACGCTCAAGAGCGATCTCGATGTGGGGCGCCGTTTTTCTGCGAGCGAGGCGATCCGGCTCGGCGTCTGTTTAACGTCGGCGCTCGAGGCGCTGCATGCGCGCGGACTAACGCATCGCGATATCAAACCGGCGAACATCATTTTCGTCGAAGGCGCGCCGAAGCTCGCGGACATCGGGCTGGTTGCAGTGGCGGGCCAGCAATCGTTCGTCGGCACGGAAGGGTATGTTCCACCGGAAGGGCCGGGGAGCGCGCGCGCCGACATTTTCAGCCTCGGCAAAGTTCTTTACGAAAGCTGCTCGGGAAAGGACCGGCTCGATTTTCCGGAGCTTGATTCGCGACTGAGCGAGCGCGACGACCGGCGCGAATTTCTCCAGTTGAACGACGTGTTGCTCAAAGCGTGTGCGACCGATCAGCGCCGCCGCTACGCCTCGGCGGGCGCGATGCAGGCGGACCTTGCGACAATCGATGCTGGACATGTTCCCAAAAAGCGCCGCTGGGGTTTGCTCGCGGCAGTGATCTTGGCGTTGGCGACGCTCGGTTCTTGGATGCTGTTGAATCGTGCGCGCGCGCCCGAAGCGCATCGGCAAATTACCATCCAAACCGATCCGCCAAATGCGATGGTCGCGCTGGACGATCACATCAAGCACACGCCGGCGACATTCGAGGATCTGGATGCGCGGCGGTATCACCTGCGAGTGATGTCGCCAGGTTACGATCCGATCGAAACGAACCTTGATCTCAGCCGAGAAAAGGCCGCGCCGGTTTTCCGGCTGAGGCGGAGCAGAGGCGCGATGGAGGTGACGGCGAGCGAGCCTGGCCTGCAGTTTACGTTGCGAAGCGAGGATGGAACTGTTTCGCGGCAGGGGGCTGCGCCGATGAAGCTGACCGATTTGCCCACGGGCAAGTACGAAGTGAACGCCAAGCGCGGTGATTGGGAATTGCGCGACGTTGTTGAAGTGCAGCGCGGTCAGACAGCGCGGAAGGAATTCGTCTTTGCCAGCGGCACGCTTGATGTCACGAGTGAACCGGCAGGCGCGGAGATATTCATCGATAACGTTGATCGCGGCGCGGCGCCGATGCAGGCCGAGGTGCCGGCGCGGCTACACGAACTGCGCGCGCGATTGAGTGGCTGGCCGGAGCAACGCTGTTCCGTCTCGCTCGCGCCGCACCAAGCGAACAGCGTTAGCTTTGTCTTCCGCAACGGGAGCGTGAAAATCACGAGCGCTCCGGGCGGAGCTACCGTGCTGAGCGAGGGACGCGAGCTTGGGCAAACGCCGCTCATCATCGAAGAGGTCAAGCCAGGCGCGGTGAGGTACGAACTGCGGGCCAGCGGTTACAAGGCCGCTTTTGTCACGGGGGAAGTCGAGCCGCAGCGGCAGACGTTCCTGGCGCAGCGACTCGAACGCACGCTCGGCCCGGCGCCAGGCGAGCCATGGACGAACTCGCTCGGGATGAAGTTCGTTCCGGTGGGTGAAGTCCGCATGAGCATCTGGGAAACGCGGGTACAGGATTACGATGCGTTTTGCCGGGCGACTGGCCGCGCCCAGGCCGTTCTCGATTTCGCGCAGACGCCGGCAGACCCGGTGGTGAAGGTGAACTGGTTCGATGCCGTCGCTTTTTGCAAATGGCTGACTGAAAAAGAGCGTGACGAAAACACGATCGAACCGGCACAGTTTTATCGCTTGCCGACCGATGCGGA